>CAZQSI010000004.1:0-36933 GCA_964596155.1 uncultured Chitinophagaceae bacterium | reverse complement strand
CACTTTATAGAACCGACGATCGCTCCGCTTGGGTTTGACTGGAAAATCGGTATCGGCATCGTCAGCTCACTGCTTCAACGCGAAGTATTTGTCAGCACGATGGGCACTATCTATAATATCGAGAATGCCGATGAAGGCTCCCTTTCGCTGCGTTCGCAGATTCAAAAAGAAATCGATCCTGCAACCGGACGGCCGAAGTTCACCGCACTCACGGCAATTTGTCTCATGATTTATTATGTCCTTGCCATGCAATGCCTTTCAACGGTAGCAGTCATGCGTCGTGAAACAAACGGATGGAAGTGGCCGATCTTTCAATTTGTCTATATGAGTTCTCTGGCGTATATCGGCACATTTATTACGTATCGGATAGGTTTATGGATACTTTCATAACTCAATGGCAGGAATATGCTTCGCTGACGATTGTTGCAGTCACGGTGTTTTTGATGATCCGATCGGAATTGCGCCGGCGAAAACATAAACAACATTGCAGCGGCTGCGCGTTGGTCGAGATACGCAGCAGACAGCGGTATACAATTCGTTCCAAATAAAAAACGCATCACCAGATTTCCTCGCTAAAGGTGTGGTGATGCGCATTATCAATGAGCAGCATGGAGCGGCTCATTTCTTATTGAAGATACCGAACCCTGATTCGGGAATCAACTGCAAATAAGAGTGCTCCGTCTGCTTTTCACTATACATTCGGGAGTACATTATGCGTATTATTTATATCTTCACCATTTTCCTCTTGTTATCTTCTTCTTCATTTTCACAGATAGATACTCTATCCGAAATTCGACGGCAGATTGAAGTTCTTACCGAAGAAATTGAACGTTTAAAATTAGGTGACGTCGATGCTGATCCGTCTTACACCCCCACACGGGGTCTCGGCGCCGCTGCTGCTAAAATCTATTCATTGAAAAAAACCGGCGCTTCGATTGCAGGGTATGGAGAAATCCTCTATCAAAATTATTCAAAGGAACGGGATGACAACGTCGCATCAACAAAATCCGACCAGCTTGATTATCTCAGAAACATCATCTATGTCGGATTTCGTTACAATGATTGGATTCTCTTTAATTCGGAAATCGAATTCGAGCATGCGTCGACAGGTAAGGGCGGATCGGTTTCTGTGGAATTCGGATACATCGAATTAATGCTTTCCAAACATTTTAACTTCCGTGCAGGCATGGTGCTTCCTCCGATGGGCATTACGAATGAAAAACATGAGCCTTCGTTATTCCTCTATACCCTTCGGCCTCAGGTGGAACAGGTAATTATTCCGACAACATGGAGAACCAATGGATTCGGCGCATATGGTGAAATCATACCTTCGTTGAATTACAGTGCTTACGTCATCGAAGGATTCGTAGCAAAGTCGTTTTCAGACGCTGATGGTGTGCGGGGAGGCAGACAAAGCGGTTCGTTCTCTGTCGTTGAAGATTTCGGTTTCACGGGTAAATTGGAATACAGCGGCATCAACGGGGCGATTCTCGGTGCGAGTTTCTACAGAGGTAATTCCGGACAGGGAGCAAAGGATTCACTCGGAACAATCTCGGCTGCAACTACCATCCTGAGCGCTCATGCGGAATATGTTTGGAGAGGATTTGAAACCCGCGCATTGTTTGCCATGTCGTCGGTGGATGATGCCGGACGGGTGAGTAAACTCGCGGGAAAAACCATCGGGTCCGAAATGAATGGTTATTATGCCTCCATAGGATATGATGTTCTCCCTCATTTTATTGCCGCATCGGAGCAGGCGCTTATTCCGTTCATCTTTTACGAACGGGTCAACACTCATGCTTCCGTCGCAGCCGGATTTTTTAAAAACAAAGCGTATGACCGATCGACGGTTGCTGCAGGTGTTTCATACAAGCCTCATCCGAATGTCGCTTTTAAAATTGATTATCGCGACAATGCCAACGAGGCATCAACCGGAAACGATCAATGGAATGTCGCTGTTAATTATTTATTCTGATATGACTGCAGATTTCATTGTTCGATATTGGATCTATTGCGTTTTTTTCACGACCTGCGGCTTTGCACAAGTCTATCTCACAAAGACCGAAGCGCTTGGGATGCACCTTGGCGATCAATATGCCCGGAAAACCGTCTTCCTGACAAGCAGTCAACGAGCATCCATAGAGGAACGGGCAAAGGCAAAAGTAGAGTCGCAGATCATTACCTATTATGAAAGTGCGCAGGGTGTTGCATTCATCGAAACGAAACAAATAAGGACGATGACAGCTACATTTATGGTTGTGTTGAATTCCAAAGGAATTGTGCGTGCAGTTGAAATGCTCGCGTTCTATGAACCGGAAGATTATCTGCCGTCAAAAAAATGGATGGCGACATTTAACGGAAAAACATTGAGTGATGATCTGTGGCTCAAACGGGGGGTATATAATATCTCCGGGGCAACACTCTCCGCTTATGCAGTCACCGAAAGTATTCGAAAAATTATAGCACAATATCAGATAGCCATCCTGAAGGATCACCAATGAAGTATATGAACAACGGGGGATTTAACCGAAACCCCATGATGAGAACAACGCTTCTTTTAACAATGATGTTTCTGATGGGATTTGTTGTTGTGAATTTCCTGTTGTTTTTAAATAAAATGGATTTAACTCCCGGTTCCGTTTCTTCCTATTATCTCGGGAACGAGGAAGAATTTCGCCCGGCGCGTACGTACCAGTCATTGCTCGAAGTAACCCATACGCATCTTCCGATGATGGCTATTGTTATCCTCCTGTTAACTCACCTTGTCATTTTTACGCCATTTTCCAATGCGGGAAAATATTCCTTTATTTTCATTGCGTTTTTATCCGCGCTGTTGAATGAAGCATCGAATTATTTAATCCGGTTTGTCGACCCGATGTTTGCCTGGCTGAAAATTGTTTCGTTCCTGTCGCTGCAGGGAAGTTTAATCTTTCTTGTCGCCGTACTTTGCATCTTCATGATAAAAACTCACTTTGATATGCAGAGAGAACTTAAGGAGGAATTCATTGAAGTGCAGTAGCGGACAACTGTCACGGAGATCATTTCTCAGACTCGGTTCATGTACTATACCGTTGATCTTATTTCCCGGATCGCTCTCTGCAGCATTGCTAAAGGAGCAACTCGTGCACAGAACGGCATTTGCCATGGGGACTGCGGTCAGTATCCAGGCATACCATCCGGACAGAGCGAATCTTCAGCATGCCATTTCAATGGCATTTGATGAACTTTACCGCTTCGACCGGTTATTCAGTATCTTTAACAGCGAAAGTGATATTTCGAAAATCAATCAGTCAGCCGGAACCAGGGATGTTTCGGTGCATCGTGAAACAGTCGAAATACTAAAGCATGCAGTAAATTTTTCCAAAAGTACCGGCGGCACATTCGATTGCACCGTTGAACCGTTGATGCGAGTCTGGGGATTCAGAGATAAACGGATCACATCTATCCCAACCGAGGCGGAAATCCGGAAAAGTCTTTTGTCTGTCGGATACAAGAACATTGTCATTGATGAGCATGCATCACGGGCAGGATTGGTATATTCCTCTTCCTCCATTGATCTGGGAGGAATGGCTGTTGGTTATACATTGGATCGAATGGTATCAATATTGCGCCGCGAAGGAATTGAAAGCGCACTGATCAATCACAGCGGAGATATTTCAGCGATCGGAACTCCGCCGGATTCTTATGGTTGGCAGATCGGAATTCCATCTCCGTTTCATCAGGATGATTTGATCTCAGAGTTTACCATTAACGATCAATCCGTTTCGACATCCGGATCGTATGAAAAATTTGTCGCAATCGGAGATAAACGATTCGGCCATCTTATTAACTGTCAATCCGGTACTCCTGCCACCGAAAATGCAGGAATCACGGTAATATCGGACAGTTCCCTTCTCTCCGATGTTCTTTCGACAACATTATTTTGCGATGTCACGGCGCTTTCTAGAATTGAATCCCTTCCGCGGTCTTCACAAATTCTTCGTATCGATCAGCAAGGTGTTTTAACGAATCTCTCTTATTAACAGAATCGGATAATACATATGCCTCGCGCGGAGTTTCGTTACAGTAATTAATTGCGTATGTTACTATTGTCAGACTAAATATTTTAATATTGAAGGAGCATCATGGAGAGTGTTCAAAACAGCGGTCATCCGGAACAACAGCCAGAGATTTCAAAGGATCAGATTTATGCCGCATTGAAGGACGTGTACGACCCTGAAATTCCGGTAAACATTGTGGATCTCGGATTGGTATACGATATTAAAATTATTGATGATTGGGTCGGCGTTAAAATGACGCTCACGTCTCAAGGGTGCGGTTTGTCCGCACAAATTGCCGATAGTGTCCGCGAACGGGTTTCAAAACTGCCGGGAGTTGCAGATGCAGACGTCCGAATTGTCTGGCAGCCTGCATGGAATCCATCCATGATGAGTGACGAAGCAAAAAAGAAAGTACCGTTTTTCGGATAATTCTCTCTCCTTCGGATTTGTTCCAATCCCATTCATCCGGCCATTTTCTTAAAATCAATATTGATACTGGCCAGCGGTATCAATATTGATAATACTTCACAACCAACACCACCGTTTCCTGACGAAATAGACCTGTCTGATTGGCAATATTTTTGAGTACCCTTTCCCGTCCACTCAATTCAACAGGTAATCCAATGAAATATTTTATTTCCTTTGTTATGTTTTTCCACTCCTGTATTCATCTGCTTGGTTTCGCAAAAGCGTTCCGGCTGGCTGCCATAGAGTCCATTCAAACACCGGTTTCAAGATTGAATGGCGTGATATGGTTAATTTCATCTTTCACTCTATTTGCTTCGCTGTATTTTTTAATTTTCGATCATTCATGGTGGAGGTTCTTCGGCGCGGGAGGAATAATTCTATCTCAATATATAATATTCCGTCAATGGCGGGATGCCAAATTCGGCACTGTGCCCAATCTCATTATTGCCGTATTTATTATTGTAACGATACAAGGATGTTCATCGGGATATTATGAAATCTATAAATCCGAATCCGAGCGCCGTTTGAAACCGCCAATGAATACATTTATTATCACAGAGAAACATATTGCTCATATGCCGGAACCTGTCCGGAGGTATTTATTCTTTACCGGTTCGGTACAGAAGGAATCCATTCATAATTTCAGGGCCTCGTTTCACGGAGAAATGAAGAGGGAAATAAACGGAAACTGGATGGATATCTCTGCTATGCAGTATGAATTTTTCGGAGACAATACGAGAATGTTTTACATTTTATCTTCAATGTACGGAATTCCATTTGACGGACTTCATGCGTTTATCGATACATCAGCCAGAATGCAGATATCCGTTGCCGGTCTTTTTAACGTCGCCGATGCACGCGGAGACACTATGAACATTTCCGAAACCGTCACATTGTTCAACGATATGTGTTTGCTAGCACCGGCTTCATTAATTGATAGTTCAATTGTTTGGGAATCAATTGATTCCCTGACTGTCCGCGCTTGGTTTACCAATAAGAATATCACCATCTCCGCGGTGTTGTTTTTCGATCCGGACGGAAGATTAACTAATTTTAAATCCGATGACAGATTCCTTTCCGAGGACGGGACAAGATATTTCCGGTACCCCTGGTCCACTCCGGTAAAGGAATATTCGAATATTTCCGGACGAATGATCCCAACGGACATGGAAGCACTCTGGGATACCCCAAAGGGAGAATTTGTGTATGCACGTTTTAAAACTAATACAATTGAATATAATTGCGTATCATTTAAATAACTAAATCCTCAATCTAAGATTCATCCGCTATACTGGAGAACGAATGACTCAACAGAAAATAATATCAGGGATGCCTTTCGCATTTCCATCCGTTATAGACTATGCAGATCAGTCAATTGTAAGTTCCATGGTGATCAAAAAACCGTCCGGTCAAATCACCCTTTTTGCCTTTGATGTCGGTTAGGAACTCAGCGAGCACACATCACCATATGAGGCGTTGGTACAGGTTATGGACGGATCTGCTGAAATTACCATCGGCGGTCAGCCGAAGAATGTCCGATCAGGAGAAGCTATTATTCTCCCTGCCAATGTTCCTCATGCGGTGAAAGCAATCGAACGCTTCAAAATGATACTGACCATGATCAAGTGACAATCGAACGGCAGGAATACGATTGCATTCGGTGCCGGCACTGTTTAGATTTTGTCATACCAATAACTTTCGGAGGTGTTTTATCAAAATAATTATCTTTGGCGCTACGGGAATGGTCGGAGAAGGCGTTCTGCATATTTCATTGAATAATCCTGAAGTCTCTTCGGTTTTGGTATTAGGACGCAGATCGTGCGGTGTTTCACATCCTAAATTGAGTGAACTAATACTGGATGATATCTTTAACATCTCTGCCGTTGAAGCATCATTAATCGGATTCGATGCCTGTTTCTTTTGCCTTGGAACAACTTCAATAGGGAAAAGCGAACAGGAATACACCAAAACCACCTATACCTTAACAATGAATGTCGCGACAGTTTTGTGTAAAGTAAATCCGGGCATGACATTTTGCTATGTTTCCGGCGAAGGTACCGACAGTTCGGAGCAGGGACGCATCCGGTGGGCTAGAATCAAAGGAAAGACGGAAAACGACCTCCAGAAATTGGGATTTAAAGCGGTGTATAATTTTCGTCCCGGGTTTATCAAACCGATCCATGGAATGAAAAACACTTTGTCGTTTGCAAAACCGATATTGTTCATTTATCCGTTGATTAAGTTCTTGTTGCCGTCTCACGAATGCACACTTGAAGAATTAGGGCGGGCGATGATTAAAGTATCGAGAGAGGGATTTTCGAAGAATATTCTTGAGAACGTTGATATTTCGCATATTGGAAAGGCATAAGTTTCTTCAAAACGTCATCCCCGGTGCGAGGCAGAACATTAAACGATGTTCCATCTTTTTAATGGTGCGAAGACAAATCACACACTCCACACTTCTTGACTTCTTACACTCACTTTTCTACATTACCAGAGTGTCCCCAATCACCAATCGAGGAGATCTACCATGAAGGTAAAAGATATTCTGGATTCCAAAGGGAGAACGCTTTTTACCATTTCGGAGGAGAAAACTGTCGATGATGTTGTGGCCATGCTGGCGACAAATAAAGTCGGATTTCTTATCGTAGTAAATTCTTCCGGAAATGTTGCCGGTGTCATTTCTGAGCGTGACGTGGTGCATCGGTGCATGAGTACAAAAAGTGATCCGCTGCGCATGAAAGCGGGAGACATTATGACGCCGAAAGATAAACTCTTCACGGCAACGGAAAACGATGATATCGAAAGTATCATGTCCACAATGACTGAGAAAAAAATCAGGCACTTGCCGATCTTCCAGGGCGATAAATTGACGGGACTGATATCGATCGGAGACGTGATAAAGTTTATTCTTGAGGAGAAAAATGAGGAGATAAAGTCGCTGATGGATTACGTTTCGAGATGAATTACCGGTTTTCCTCGCAGCATTCCATCACTGCTCCCCGGTCATTCACATGGTTTATTTTCGGACTGATCAAAGGAATGCCGAGATTCATTCCGCGTAAAATCAGTAGTACTGCAATGACTGCTCCCAGCGTCGGCAGCGACCCACGGAGAAACGGCTGGAATTTTCGGCCGATCAAAGTTCGTGTCATGGAAAGAGTAATGAGTGCCGGAGCAGTGCCGATGCCAAAGATTATCATAAATAATCCGCTCGACAGAGGATCCGCCACAACGGTCGCTCCGACAAGAGCAGTATAAACAAGTCCACAAGGGAGCAAACCGTTTAATAAACCCATCAGCATCAATGCCGTTCGTCCGCGTTTCCCCATTAAAATTGAAAACTTTATTTTTATGAATGCATGAATCCGCTTCAGCGGAGAGTAGCGGCCGAATCGCGTTTTTAATCCGATTGGAATTGCCAACGACAGCAGGATAGAGATTCCAAGCAACAGTGATAAATCCTGCTGCGCACTCGTAAAGATATTGTTTCCAATAAATCCGGCACCCAGACCCATCAATCCATACGTTATTGATCTGCCGAGATGATACAAGATCCGTTCAATCAGATAGTGAGATCGTGAAACTGAAGATGTAGGCATGGCTAACATTAATGGACCGCACATTCCAATACAATGCATACTTCCAAGAAACCCCAATGTAAGTGCTGCTGCAATGTCCATTTGTGTTATCGAATGATAAATGGAACTTCGGTGAAATAATGCTCTGTTCCTGATGTCCAGGATATTTTAATTCTCCACAAACCCTGACTGAAACCTGCCAGAGGGAGCTGCTGAATATTGGCAGAATCAACTCTCACTGTAAGACGTGCATCCTGTCGTTTGTCGGAAGGACGGAAAAAATACATTGTTCCTGCAATCGCTCTGCCCTCCTCTGATTTCGGAAAAGAGATAACCAAATTGTTTGATGTCTGCCTGATTTCAACATTGTTACTGAGCGCGGCGGTGTTTTTTAAAAGATCGATGTGGCTCTGATATGTGAGTTCCTGCTGATAATAATCATCGGATACCAGATCCACTTTTGTCGACATGGCAATATACACCATTGCAAACGTTCCGACAGCAAAGACGACAAAACTGACGACGATCCATGAACCCCAGCTCATTGTTATTTTCATTTTTCTATTGTTCCTTTATTATTTTTCTCGACCGGCCCCAAAAATGACGTTGTAATACGATCTACTTCCTTCCCTCCAGAAAAAACTGCAATGACCAGCGGTGTATTCATTGAAGCAATCGAGTGCTTGTCCAAAAGAACGAACATTTTTATCATGGACGCTTCCTGCGGCAGAAGATACGGCCGTTCGCTGAGCATTTTTATTTCTCCGGCCGGTGTAAGAAGCTGAAGTCGATACTCCTTTTCGTCAAATGTTTTATTCAACAATGTCACATCGTATAAATTACTGACCGTGTTGTCCTTCTGCTCCTGATAAAACATGCCCGGAGACCGCAGTATCGTTACATCCAGCTCAGACCGCGTTATAATGAGAAATGTTAATATGGATATCAGAAAAATCTGCACTGCAGAATAACCGATCACTCTAGGAGTAAATATTGTCCGCACTCGCGATGTTATTCCTGTCAGCGAGTCAAAGCGAATCAATCCCCTCGGTTTCCCGATCTTGTCCATCACATGATTGCATGCGTCGATGCAGGCCGTGCAATTGACACATTCGAGCTGAGTGCCGTTTCTGATATCTATGCCTGTCGGGCAGACGACGACACATTCATTGCAGTTAACGCAATCCCCGATCAAACGGCGTTCGTTTCGTTTTATTTTGCCCCGCGGTTCTCCGCGGATGTAATCATATGCGATAACAATCGAATTTTTATCTAGCAAGACGCCCTGCAGTCTTCCGTACGGACAGACAAGAATACATGCCTGCTCGCGAAACCAGATGAAAATCCAATAAAAAAGTGCAGTAAACATCATCATCGACATAAAACCAGCAATGTGTGCCTGAACCGGTTCTGTAACGATTGTATGTAATGCGTCAATCCCGATGATCCAAGCCAGCAGCATATTTGATGTTAAAAATGAAATGACAAAATAGAGTCCGTATTTAAATCCTTTTCTCCACATTTTTTCAACATTCCAGTGCATTGCATTCAGACGACGTTGATTTCGATGATCACCTTCAATCCAGTAATCAATCTTTCTGAACACTGACTCCATAAAAACCGTCTGCGGACAGATCCATCCGCAGAAAAGTCTTCCAAATATTGCGGTAAAAAGAAAAATGAACAGAATACCGGCGATCGTTGCTAAACCGAGCAAATAAAAATCGTGCGGACCGAAGACATAACCGAAGACGATAAATTTCCGTTGGATGATGTCAAACAGCATATATGGATGACCGTTTACTTTGAGAAACGGAGTCCCGAAGAGAATAACAAGCAGTATTGCGCTCATCACATTCCTTGCCGAGGTCAACCTTCCCTTCGGTTGTTTAGGATATATCCATTTTCGTTTTCCGCTTTTTTCGACGATACCAAGCGAATCGCGGAATGACGAACCAGCCCTCTGTTCTTCCGATTGATTATCCATAATCAGTTTGATGACGTCTCTTTCACTGAATCCGGTGCAGTGGCGACCGGTTGAACATACTTTTGTCCCTCCGGTCCCTTCCCGCCGGGAGGATTGTTCCCCTGCAGAGAGAGCACGAAGCTGCTGAGATTGAGAATTTGTTTTTGAGAGAAGACCAGTTCCCAGCTGATCATTCCTTTCGACGGCACACCATTTTTTACCGTCATATAAACATTTTTAATGCTGCCCCCGTGTATCCAATATTCATCCGTCAGATTCGGACCGACCAATCCGCCTCCTTGCGGACCATGACAGGAAACGCAGAATTTATTGAAATTTTCCGCTCCTTCGCTCAACGCTTCCGCATCGGTGAGCATCGTCAAAGCGTTTTCATTGATCGTCCCGCCCGATGCCATCATGATTTTTCTTTGTAAATTTGCAGCAGCCATTTCCTCTGCATACTCTTCGGCAGATGATTGTGACGTGCCGGCAACATGATAATCGATCATGTATATCACGCCAAACAGAACGGTGAGTGCAAAAAGATAATTAAACCACGGAGGAATTCTATTGTCGAGTTCCCGGATATCATCGTACACATGGCCAATGTCGGGAACCACTTCGGTGGCGGGGGGAATAACATAATTTTTCACCTTCAGATATAGTTCCGCAACCGGATCTATATTCGAATTCATGACAGTGATGATGTACATCAGCACGGCAATGACGATCGCCATTATCGACACCGTTACCGTCATGGCCAGGTCGGAAGCCGGATCTTTGCCTTGCGCCGAAAGCGGTTCAATTCCGGCAAAGAACAGAAGAATAAAGAATGGAAGCATCGATCGATTGTTCATTGTTATTTTTTCCTTTCCCCGGCCGGTTCCGATGAATCGTGAAGGGGCAGCGAGCTCATTTCATTGATGAAGGTTTTATCCAGCCGCAACACCCAAATAATCATCACCACAAAAAAGGGTACGAAAATAAAAAGCGAAACGATCGGATATGCGGCAATTCCTTCGATCGCACTGATATATTTTGAAATCATTCTGTCCTCACTTTCCTTTTACGTTAATGTCGGTTCCTAATCGCTGCAGGTATGCGATCAGGGCGATAATTTCTTTGTTCGACTCAGCCGGTACTTTATTGCGCAGCAAATCTGCTGCGATGGAATCCGCCTGCTGCAGTAAATATTTGTTGGCACTGATGTCGAAACCTTCCGGATACGGCACTCCGAGACGCTGCATCGCACGAATCTTTGCTCCTGTCGATGAGGTATCCAAGTCCTGAGTCAGCAGCCAGGGATACGACGGCATGATCGAACCGGGCGACATTGTTGAAGGATTTTCCATATGGAGATAATGCCAGAGGTTAGGATATTTACCTCCGATTCTATGCAGATCAGGTCCCGTACGGCGGGAACCCCACAGGAACGGATGATCATACACATACTCTCCTGCTTTTGAGTACTCGCCGTACCGTTCAGTTTCAGATCGGAACGGCCTGATCATTTGCGAATGACAATTATTGCATCCTTCTCTGATATACAAATCCCTCCCCTGCAGTTCCAACGGAGAGTACGGCCGAACGCTTTCGATCGTCGGGATATTGGATTTTATCAAAAACGTCGGCACCATTTCTATCACACCGCCGATTAAAATTGCAATCGTCGACAACAAAGCAAACTGGATTGGTTTCTTTTCAAGCCACCGGTGCTTTGATTCCTTCTGTTTTCCAGATTCATCCATCAACGGCGGGGCTTCGGCAGCTTCGTTCGAGACAAAGGATCCTTTTTTCACCGTTTTTATCAGATTATAGACCATCACAAGTGCGCCGACCAAATAGAGCGTTCCGCCGACGGCACGAATCATATGCAGGGGAATAATCTGAAGAGTGGTTTCAAGGAAGTTTGGATATTGAAGAACTCCCATGGCATTAAATTCTTTCCACATCAGCGACTGAACGATGCCGGCAACATACATTGACGATGCGTAGAAGACAATGCCGAGCGTGCCCATCCAAAAGTGGAAATTCGCCAGGTCTTTGGAATACAATTCTGTTTTATACATTTTCGGAATTAACCAGTATAATATTCCGAACGTCATAAATCCGTTCCAACCAAGTGCTCCCACATGAACATGAGAGACAATCCAGTCGGTATAATGCGCCAACGCATTCACATTTTTTAATGAGAGCATCGGACCTTCGAACGTGGCCATGCCGTACGCCGTCACACCCACCACCATGAATTTCAATACCGGTTCTTCCCGTACTTTATCCCATGCTCCTCTGAGTGTTAACAATCCGTTAATCATACCTCCCCAGGATGGGGCGATTAGCATGATGGAAAAGACTACGCCAAGCGATTGAGCCCAATCCGGAAGAGCTGTGTAGAGCAAATGATGGGGACCGGCCCAGATATAAATAAAGATCAGAGACCAGAAATGGACGATGGACAATCGGTACGAATACACTGGACGATTCGCCGCTTTGGGAAGGAAGTAATACATCAAACCCAAATACGGAGTGGTAAGAAAGAATGCAACCGCATTATGACCGTACCACCACTGCACCAACGCGTCCTGAACACCCGCATACATCGAATAACTTTTAAACATCGAAACCGGCACTTCCAGCGAATTAACAATATGCAGCACGGCTACCGTCACAATTGTTGCTATATAAAACCAGATCGCAACATACATATGCCGTTCACGGCGTTTAATAATCGTTCCGAACACATTCACCGCAAAGACGACCCAGATTACCGTAATCGCAATATCAATCGGCCATTCCAATTCTGCATATTCCTTGCTCGATGTTATTCCGAGCGGAAGTGAAACGGCTGCAGCAATAATAATCGATTGCCAACCCCAAAAGTGAATTCGGCTGAGCAGATCACTGAACATCCGTGCTTTACACAGCCGCTGCAGTGAATAATAAATACCCATAAAGATCGCATTCCCGACAAATGCGAATATAACTGCGTTGGTATGAAGCGGTCGTATTCGACCGTAGGTGAGATATTGAAGGTTTGCATTCATTGCAGGAGAAAAGAGCTGCGAAGCAATGATGACACCGACAAGCATTCCAACAACGGCAAAGATCACCGTTGCTATGCCAAAATCTCTGACAATTTTATTGTCGTAGTGGAACTTCTGAACTTCCATTGATTCCTCGTGTTGAGTGGTGATGTTGTTAATTCTTTTTTTCTTCGTCATCAAAAAGTATTCGAACGGACGGCGTATATTTATCCTCATATTGACCCGATTTTACCGACCAAATAAATGCAACCAAAAACGCCGACGCAATGAAAAAACTGCAGCCGATTAATATGACAATTACTCCCATGGCATTAAACCTCTCTTCGCTGCGATCATCCGGGTCGATATGATGGTGAACAAAACAATCGTCACTGAACTTATCGGCATCAATATCGCAGCAATGACCGGCGTCAGCGTTCCTTGGATGGCCAGAGTCAAACCTCCGATGTTATAGAAAAAGGCTAGAATGAAACTTGCCGCCACAATCCGGATACTGGTCACGGAGAATTTTATATAATCAGCTAATCTGTTTAAAGATCCGCCGCTCAATATCGCATCCGACGAAGGCGAAAAATGTGAGAAATTGTCGGATACAGCAATACCGACATTACTATGCAGCAGTGAACCAAAATCATTCAATCCGTCCCCGACCATCAGTACTTTTTTTCCCGAATCCTTCAAAGATTTGATATAGCGAGCTTTATCGTCAGGTGACTGATTGAACTTCAGTTCCGTCTTTGGAGGAAACATGTCACTCAACCGTTCCCGTTCCGAATCGTTGTCACCGGAAAGAACCGCAAAAGTAACATGCGGCTTGAATGCTGAGATCATCGAAGAAATATCTTTGCGATAGACATTGGACATTTTATAATATCCGCGCACGGTGTCATTAATGGATAAATATGCTCTTGATTCATTGATGTTTGATGATGAGACGTTTCTCACTCCGACAAAATCCGGCGATCCCAGCTTATAGCTCTTCCCTCCGACGGTTCCTGCTATCCCTTTATTCAGCGTTTCAATGAAATCGGCAGTATCTAACCTTTCGCCGGAAGCGGTTGAAGCGATCGCTGAACTGACAGGATGAACGGAATTAGCGGCGAGCGAGGCCGCTCCCGCCATTTCGTCGTCGTTGAGTGAATCCCCGATAAATTCGACTGACGACTGCTCCGGATGGGTTAAAGTACCTGTTTTGTCGAAGACCACAGTGTCAACGTTTGCGAGAAGCTCAACAACTCCGGTATTTTTCAGATAAAAATTATTTTTTGCAAAAATTCGCATTGTTGTGCCGAGGGTAAACGGGAGGGATATCGCAAGAGCACAAGGACATGCCACGATCAATATTCCTGTGAGGGCATTAATTGCGATGGTGCTGTCAGACGGCAGCCTGTACAAAAAAACTCCTATTGCAAGAGCAAAGACAACAAGGGTAAAATATTTACTGACGGTGTTGGAGAGTTCCGACCATTCTCCTTTTTCCCGGGAGGTTTGCTGAACGTTATTCCAAAGCTGAGTTAAATAGCTGTGGGAAACATTTTTGACCACATCCAGTTCGATTGCTCCGCCACGCTGCTTTCCGCCGGCATGAACCATTTCTCCTGTTGTTTTACTTACCGGCTTCGATTCACCAGTCACAAATGAGTAGTCAATTTCGGCAGAACCATTTATCAGAATTGCATCGGCCGGAATGATTTCACCCTGGCGGATGACTATCCTGTCTCCGGGGGCCAGCGACGAAATTGGAACCGTCGTTTCCTTCTGTCCTTTCCGGATGGTTGCAGCAAGAGGAAAATAGGATTGATAATTACGCTCATGATTCAGTCTGTCGTACGTTTTGGCCTGAAAGAGTTTTCCGAGAAGAAGAAAAAAGAGGAGCCCGCAGAGCGAATCAATAAATCCGGCGCCAATCCCAGATACTATTTCAAATACACTCCTCCCAAACAACACAATTATTCCGACAGCAATCGGAACGTCGATAGTCACAATTTTCCTTCGAAGTCCGTTTATTGCTCCTGTATAGTAATCCTTGCTGCAGTAAAGAAATACCGGCACTCCGAGCAACAGGTTAAGATATGACAGGAATCTTGTTAAGTATTCTTCACTTCCGTCTACTCCCAAATACTCCGGAAAACTAAACAACATGGCATTACCGAAACAAAATCCAGCTATTCCAATCTTGTAGTATAAACTTTTCAACGCGTCGTGAGAGGGCGCGGAAGATCCGGCATCAAGACGAAATTCAGGCTCGTATCCGATTGATGTCAGCAATATGACAATATCTTTTAAGGATGTTTCGGAGGACTTATACCGAACAAAAAGTTTCTTTTTCAGGAAGTTAACACGGGAGGAAATGATACTCTTATTCAGTTTATGCAGCTGCTCCAGAAGCCAGATACAGGAACTGCAGTGAATGACCGGAATCGAGAGTGTAACGGAGGCAGTGACACCGTCTTGGTACGCCAGAAGTTTTTGCTGAAGGGACGGATCGTCAAGAAAGGAAAATTTTCCTTCGTCCGAATTGGCAGGAGAACGACCGGGTGAATGCTGCAGGTCATAATATGAACATAACCCGTTCGACTGCAGGATTTCATAGACAATTTTGCAGCCGTCGCAGCAAAACAGTACGCCGTTGTGCTCAATGCGTACGGAACGAATCGAGTCACCGCAATGGTAACATACTGATATGAGATCGGGTGCGGTCGGGTTTTTCTCCATAATCCGATGAATTATTGGCAACTTTGGTGCCAAAGTATATATCGGATAACGGAGGAATTACGCCAATGCCTTGTCCTCTTTTTGCAAAAATGAAATCAGACACCGGCGTCTTCTTAATGATAGGAATTTTTATCAGTATAATTCAATTTCGGGAACGGTTGGGATCAATCCTTTTTCATGACCTAATTTGAACAAAAGTTTGAGAGCTTCTTTCCCAGTTTCGCCCATATCAATCGTCAATTCGCTCACATACATTTTTACAAACTTTTCTCCCAGGGAATAGTCGATTCCTCTTCCCCATTTCATGGCGTACGGAACCGATTCATCCTGATGGGTATATCCGTACCGGATGCTTTCTTTTAATCCTTTGGAAAGTTTTTTTGCCATTGCTTCTCCAAGATCTTTTCTAACCACGTCGAGACCGAGCGGAAGAGGAAGACCGTTCGTTTTCTTTTCCCAGAATTCACCGAAATCAAGAATTTTTGTAAAACCTTCAGCAGCATAGGTCAACTGTCCTTCGTGGATCAACAATCCGGCATCAAATTCACCGCTGTTTACGCGGTCCATTATTTCGTCAAACGGGATATCAACATTGTTGATTCCATCGGTAAATATTTTGAACAACAATGTTGCGGTGGTCATTTTTCCGGGCGTCGCTACGGTTTTCCCTTTTAACTCTTCCAGACTTTTATATTTTTTTGAAACGATCACGGGACCGTACCCTTCTCCCATGCTCGCCCCGGTCACCATAATCCAATATTTATCGGCAACATACGGAAATGTGTGAGCGGAAATCGCCGTCACTTCCAATTCGCCCTTCATTGCTCTCATGTTCAGCGACTGAATATCTTCCAGCATGTGTTCAATTTTTATGCCTTCAAGCTTTACTTTTTCGCTTGCCAGACCGTAAAACATAAATGCGTCATCGGGATCGGGACTGTGGCCGACTTTAATTATTCGTTCATTCATTCTTCTTTACTCCGGAATAGATGGTAGTGATACCGAACGTCAAACGCTGCTGCGATACGTCTGAGAATCCCGCACGCTGTAAGCGATGAAGAAACTCATTCCCTTCAGGGAATGTCATGACCGTGTCGGGGAGATATTGATACGCTTCGGAATTTTTTGAAATGATTCTGCCGACCGCCGGCAGAACGTGTTGAAAATAAAAGAAATAGAGCTGTTTTAACGGAAACATCGAAGGTTTTGAAAATTCCAACACTACGATCCGTCCCTCGTGTTTTAGGACCCGATGCATCTCGCTGATGCCTTTGTCCAGGTCTTCAAAATTCCTGGCACCGAACGCAACGATGGCTGCATCAAACTGTCCGGATTCAAATAGTAAGTTTTCCGCTTCTCCTGATTGAATCTCGATGGTTGTCCCGAGTTTTTTGCGGTTGATCTTTCTCCGTGCAATCGCAAGCATCGGTTCAGAGATATCAACACCGACGATCCGTTTCGGCGAAAGCTGCATGGCGGCAATTGCAAAATCCGCCGTACCGGTAGCAACGTCAAGAATTTCTTTCGGCCGGTGTGATACCAACGTTTGTATGGCTGCCCGACGCCAATAAAGATCGACACCGCCGCTCAGCAAGTGATTCAGCAGATCGTACCGATACGCGATATTGTCGAAGAGTGAGCGGACGTATTCTTTTTCCATAACGGATCAAATATACGAAAACTTTCAGTGCGGTGGAATGATAATTTGGAGTCGCAGACAACCGAGAGAAAATCCACTAACGAATCTTACTTCAGGAATGAGCGATGATGTTTTTATTTCGAAGCTGTTTCTTCTTTCCTGCTTTTTTCTTCGAATCTATTCTGCGCCGCCGCGATGATATCGTCGGTTTGGTGGCTACTCTCACCGTTGCTTCAACGGCAGCCTGCCGAATGATTTCGGTTAATTTTTCAATGGCTGTTTGTTTATTTTGGTATTGACTTCGGGAAGATTGGGAGACGACGCGCAAAGTTCCTTCCGAATCGACCGTTCTTTTGAGATTATTCGCAATGCGTAATTTTACTTTTTTTTCGCACACGACGGCGTCAATGGAAACAAATAATTCCACTTTCGTCGAGACTTTGTTGACATGTTGTCCCCCCTTTCCTCCGCTTCGAGAAAATTGGATGTGCACAGCGGATGCTGGTATTACGATATCAGATCCAATGGTGATGTCATCCATAAAAAAAATACCGCCCTGGCCGGGCGGTAAAAATAATGATGTGAACGTTAGAATATCGTTATGCCGGTTGATCTCCGACAAACTCGACGATGTCTTCACCGCCGTCAACTCCGATGGTGTTGCCGGAGATGAAGAATGCATCTTCATGGGACAAGAGTGAAATTGCTTTCGCAACGGCATCTGGTGTTGTCAGCCGCAACGATGGATTTTTGGACCTTGCAAGGTCGAGCATCTTTTTCGATCCGGGGATTTTTGCGAGGGCCGCTGTTTCCGTCACTCCGGCCATAATGGCATTGCATGTTATTCCGTATGGCCCGAGTTCCAGAGCCAGTTGTCTGATATAAGATTCGGAGGCAGCTTTTGCGGCAGATACTGCACCGTAATCGGGGAATTGCGTATGACCTCCCGAACTTGTCATTGTATAAATTCTGCTTCCATTTTTCAATAATCCTTTGTTAAACACACTCTGCGTCCAATAAACCAATGCGTTTGCCATCACATCCATCGTCATTTCTATCTGTGCCTGTGTCAATTGATTTTTCGGATCCTTCGAAACGAACGGTTTGAGCGAACCGAAGGCCAGTGAATGCATCAATACTTTTACCTGTGAATCCGGCGATGTCATTTGTTTCGCAAGGGTATCAACAACTTCCGCTCTTTTTTCCGCATCGGATGCATTCACATTAAAAAAGAGCGTTTTCACTCCATGGGCTTCGCATGATGCTTTCACTTTTTCGGCATTGGGAATTGTCGCTGCACGGTCGAAGTGGACTCCGCAAATATTCATTCCATGTCGTGCCAGCTCAACAGCTGTGGATCCGCCGAAACCGCTTGAAGCACCGAGTATCAGCGCCCAGTCCGTGTCCTTAAAACGATAATCAGTTGCCACAATAATTACTCCCTATACATTTGTAGAATTGACGGTGTAAAAATACGAAGTTTTATTGCCTGAAACAAATCATTCCACCGTTACACTTTTCGCCAAATTCCGGGGCTGATCCACATTACATCCCCTTTTCACCGCAATATGATATGCCAAAAGCTGCAGCGGTATTACATTAATGATCGGCGAAAGCATTTCGATCGTTTTCGGAACGATAATCACATGATCCGCAAGCGACGTAATTCGTTCATCATTGTCATTGGCGATAGCAATGACCTTTCCTTTCCGCGCCTTTACTTCCTGAATATTCGACAATATTTTATCATACGTACTGTCCTTCGGTGCGATGACAACCACCGGCATGTTATTATCGATCAATGCAATCGGACCATGCTTCATTTCCGCCGCAGGATATCCCTCCGCATGAATATATGATATTTCCTTCAGTTTCAGAGCACCTTCCAGCGCGACGGGAAAGTTCAACCCTCTTCCCAAATAGAGGACATTATTTGAATTTTTAAACTCCTCCGCGATGGATTCAATATGTGAAGTCTCTTTCAGAATCTGTTGAATTTTTTCCGGCAGTTCCAGTAATTCCCGGCAGATCGACACTGCTGTCTCGTCGGACATCATTTTCCGCTGCCGGGAAACAAGCACCGTGATCAATGCCAGCACGATGAGCTGCGATGTGAATGCTTTTGTGGACGCTACGCCGATTTCCGGACCGGCATGAATATAGACTCCGCTCTGACTTTCGCGCGCTATTGTGCTCCCGACGACATTACAAATTCCAAGAACGGTTGCACCTTTCGATTTTGCTTCGCGCAATGCCGCAAGCGTATCGGCCGTCTCACCGCTTTGGCTGATTAAAAACAACACATCCGAAGGTTTAATGATGGGATTTCGGTAGCGAAACTCCGAAGCATATTCGACTTCCACCGGCACTTTCGCATATTGCTCCAGCATGTATTCACCGACGAGACCGGCATGCCATGAAGTTCCGCATGCAGTGATGATGATCCTCTGCGCATTCTCGAGCAGCAACATTACGTCGCTGAGCCCGCTCAATTTGGTATTTCCCTCCTGCAGCAGCACCCGTCCCCGCATCGAATTGCGGACAGTTTCGGGTTGCTCCATAATCTCCTTAAGCATGAAATGTTCATAGCCCCCTTTTTCGATCTCTTCGATATCAAAGGTCACTTCATGAATCTGTTTCACTTTTCCAATGTTGTCGATTGTTTTCGTCTCAAAACCGCCGCTTGTTACAATTGCGATTTCTCCGTCTTCAAGATACACGACCTGCCGAGTGTAAGGAATGATTGCAGCCGCATCGGAAGCGATGAAATGCTCCCCCGCACCGACGCCGATGATCAACGGACTTCCTTTGCGTGCCGCTATGATCTTATCCGGTTCTTCCGAGGAGACAACAGCCAGACCGTACGTCCCTTCCACCTGCCGCAGGGCAAGTCGTACCGCGGTTTCCAAATCACCCGATACTTTTTTCATTTCCTCAATAAGATGCGCGAGCGTTTCCGTGTCCGTTGCCGAAACAAACGAATATCCGAGTTTTTCCAGCTTAGTTTTAATTGCCTGATAGTTTTCAATAATGCCGTTGTGGATTAATGCAATCGAACGGTCGCGGCTGACATGCGGATGGGAATTAATGTCGCTCGGTTCTCCGTGTGTCGCCCATCGTGTATGGCCGATGCCTACCATGCCGTGCATTTTGCTCTGCGCCGTGCTTTTTTCCAACTCGGTCACTTTGCCGACCTTTTTCTGGACAGTGAGATTTCCATCCCGAAGCACGGCGATCCCTGCGGAATCGTAACCGCGATATTCCAGCCGTTTTAACCCGTCGATGAGCATTGGCACTGAATTTTTACTTCCGATATATCCTACAATTCCACACATAGAATTCCTTTAAATATTCATTCCAATCACAGCAAACATTCTTCCCGAATTTGCCCCATCCCTCCGATGAGAATGAAACAGTTTGTTTTGTATCGTGCATTCCGGATTGATCTCAATATTGGCATTCCGAACACCATTTTCAAGAAGCTGCATCACATTGGCATATTTCACGTCGAGTAAATATTTCCCGTTATCTTTCGGCATCGCACAATCGCTCGGGAACCGATCCGCAACGTCTTTGTCAACCTCATAACAGCATTTCCCCGCTGCCGGTCCAATAAAAGCAAACAGATGCGCAGGTTTGGTTCCAAATTCCTCCTTCATCCGTCCGATCGTCTTTTCGACTATTCCCTCTGCCGTTCCGCGCCAGCCGGCGTGAATAGCAGCCACTGCGGGAGTATACGGATCGTACATCAACACAGGTGTGCAGTCGGCAATACTGATAGCGAGAAAGATCCCTTTCTTGGCAGTGATAAGTGCGTCACAAACCTCCTGTTGACCCGGCTGGGATACCGATGTGATAATCGCTGTATGCTGCTGACGTGTAAACGCTATGGCATTTTCTTTGACTTCGAGAGCGTCGAAGAAGAGTTTTCTGTTGCCGGACACCAAAGCAGGATCGTCGTTAACGTTAAAGCTGAGATTCAGTTTTAAAGTGCCGCCGCTCAAACCTCCTTCCGTCGTACTCATCCCGCATGTGATCTCGGGAAATCTCGACAATATGTCCGACCGGATAATTTTCATTCAAGCATCATCAATTGACCATTGTTGAAAATTCCGACTGCTTTTCCTTTTACGGTTCTGCCGGCAAACGGAGAATTTTTTGATTTTGATGCAAACGCCTCGGGCCTAACCGTCCATTCAACCGCAGGATGAAAAATGGTCAGATTAGCTTTCTCTCCTTCGGCAACGGAAATCTCTTTGCCGATAATTTTTCTCGGATTTGTCGAAAACTTTTCGATCATCTGAGACAATGTCAGAATCTTGGTTTCCACTAATTCGGAAATTGTCAAACCGATGGCCGTTTCAAGACCGACGATACCGAACGGTGCCTGGAGATAATCTACCTCTTTTTCGTCCAATGAATGCGGTGCATGGTCGGTGGCGATCACGTCAATCGTACCATCCTTCAGACCCTTTTTTATCGCTATAATATCTTTCTCCGTTCTCAGCGGGGGATTCATCTTTGTATTCGTATCGTATGAGCGCACCGCCTCATCCGTGATAGTGAAATGGTGAGGTGTGACTTCGCACGTTACGGCAATACCTCTTTTTTTACCGTCACGCACAAGATCCACCGCACGGGCCGTGCTCATATGACAAACGTGATAGCGGGATCCGGTGTATTCAGCAAGAAGCAAATCGCGCGCGATCATAATTTCTTCCGCAATGCCTGGAATTCCCGGTAATCCAAGTTCTGTGGAGACTTTTCCTTCATGCATCACGCCTCCGTGCGCCAGTTCCGGAATTTCGCAATGCTGCATGACAGGCACACCGTACATTGAAGCATATTCAAGAGCACGCCGCATCAGTTTTGCATCAAACACGGGTGCGCCGTCATCGCTTAATCCAACCGCGCCTGCATGGACCAACTCGGCAATCGGGGCAAGCGTTTTCCCTTCCCGTGCTTTGCTGACCGATGCAATCGGATATACATCCACAATGCCGCCGTTTGCTTTCACACTTTGAGTTTTAATAAATGTGACAATGGATTCATCGTCGATCGCCGGATTTGTGTTCGGCATGCAGCAGACCGCTGTAAATCCTCCCCGTGCGGCGGATCGGGTTCCCGTTTCGATGGTTTCTTTATGTTCGTATCCCGGTTCTCTGAGATGCACATGAATATCGATGAACCCAGGAGCAATCACGGCGTCACGAATATCAACGCAACGGCAATTGTCCGGCGGAGGGATTGATGGTGCAATCGAAGTTATGATCCCGTCGACGATGAGTATATCCGCCGTTTCATCACGTTGGGTTGACGGATCGATTAACCGTCCCGATTGAAGAAGAATTTTTTCAGCCATTGGAATCTTTCGTTTTTATTGTGACGTGCCGAGCAGATAAAGGACTGCCATCCGGACGGCAACTCCGTTCAACACCTGTTCAAGAATCATGGATTGAGGTCCGTCCGCAACATCCGCAGACAATTCCACGTCGCGGTTGATCGGTCCAGGATGAAGTATGGCGATTTCCTTTCCCGCTTTGTCCAGGCGTTCTTTTGTGACGCCGAAATATCTGTGAAATTCACGGATCGAGGGAAAATATCCTCCCGCCTCCCGCTCCAGCTGAATGCGGAGAACATTTAATGCATCCACCGACGGCAAAACATCGTCCAAATGGTGATAGACATCCACTCCAAGCTGTTTGATCTCCCGCGGAATGAGCGTGGCCGGACCGCAAACGGAGACTTTTGCTCCCATTGTCTGCAATCCAAAAATATTGGAGCGTGCAACCCTGCTGTGAAGAATGTCTCCGACGATGCAGACATGCAGTCCTTCCAGTGTTCCGAATTTTTCGCGCAGTGTGTACATATCCAATAATCCCTGCGTCGGATGTTCATGCTGGCCGTCGCCGGCATTGATGATATTGGCATTGATGACTTTTGACAGGAAGTCCGCTGTTCCCGCAGCGTGGTGTCGGAGAACGACCATGTCGATCTTCATTGCTTCGATATTGCGCGCCGTATCCTTCAGAGTCTCGCCTTTTGTCACGCTTGACGATGAAGCGGCGAACGATAAGACATCTGCCGACAGGCGGCGTTCGGCAAGTTCAAACGATGTTCGGGTTCTCGTGGAGTTTTCAAAGAAAAGATTGACAACGGTTTTCCCCTGCAGCGTCGGCACTTTTTTAATCGGTCGGTTTAAGATTTCCTTAAACGAATGTGCCGTATCCAGAATCTTTACGATATCGTCTTTCGGATATCCCTGCAATCGGAGCAGATGACGTTGTGATAGTGACATTACGGCTGCCCTCCTTCCGTTTCATGCAGGAGAACGGCGTCTTCGCCGTCAAGTTCTGACATCTTCACCTGAATCTGCTGTGCATATGATGTCGGAATATTTTTCCCTACAAAATCCGCTTTAATAGGAAGTTGCCGGTGTCCTCTGTCAATCAGCACTGCCAGTTGGATGCTTGCCGGCCTGCCGATATCCATTAACGCGTTTAATCCCGACCGAACCGTTCTACCGGTAAAGAGCACATCATCCACAAGAATAATGTTCTTATCCGAAATATCGTACAGAATGTCGGTGGTTTTCAGTTCCGGTTGGTTGATTTTGCCGCGGAGATCATCGCGGTACAACGTGATATCCAGACACCCGATCGGAATTTTGATTTGCTCCAACTGAGCAATTTTTTCTGAGATCCTGCGGGCAAGAAAATCGCCTCTCGTTCGGATTCCGACAATTCCAATCGTTTCAGCACCTTTGTTGCGTTCGAGAATTTCGTGGGCAAGCCGATTGACTGTGCGGGTAAATCCCTTTGCATCGATAACAATTTGTTGATTCATGGATTCATCCCTCCGTATGCAACTGGTAAGGTGAGATGAATGTACAGGGGAGCAGAGTTATTCATTGTAGTTCCTTTCCTACCTCTCGGGATAGAATTAAAGGATAATAGTGAGCGGTTAACAGTGAATGAAAAATAACAAATCTAGAGCATCAATGCAACTAATTTGCCTGAATCTGTTTTCTCCAGTTATCATCCCTCAATTCATTTCGGTGATTTGAATGGAGCAGGATGTAATCTGAAAATCCCGTGCGGTCCCCGAAGATAAAGTGGACACCCCCCTGAATGGAGTTGTAAAACCATACTTCATACGGCTTCACATCAATTTCGTTCGCGTGACGTTCAATCTCATCGGGCGGACCGTAAATGATATAGACGCGGCCTCTGTCCGTCTTCCATCCTTCCCGGAATCCTGTTTTATATTGAGAATTGGCAACGGCAACACGCTGGAAGTATTCAACCTTCTTTTCATTATGTGTCGTCAGCAGATCTTCATCCCGTTTCGACCAAAATTCATGCAGCGCTTTTCGTTTTGCATCAATACCTTTGAGCTGTTTGAATTGGTCCATTTCTGTTTTAGATGCGACATATTTCGACTGATCGAATTCCAGTTCAATTTCGGCCTCACTCATGGTCGCATATTCCGTTGCATCGATGTTCATAGCGGACGGATTCACCAATGTATCCATCGGCAGCGACGGATTGTAGATGTTGAACCGTTTGGATGAAGAAACAATCGATTGATCCACCGTATCAATGATCGAATAAGTAAATGTATACGTTCCCGTCCTCAACGAATGCACCTTGAGCATTCCGACTTCCACATTCGAATTGTTCGCTCTCCGCTTCGCCTTTTCATGATTAATTACCTCTTTCCCCACAGCATTGGTCACGACGGCTCTGGTGAGATAATATTCTGATGGCTTAGTTTTCAGATTATATGCCTCAAGATAATAGAAGAGCGCCGGCTGATGAGCTCCGAAGAGACGCGAAGGATTTGGTTTTACTTCGAAAGTGTTTTTATAGAAGCGGTTTGTGGAATCACGTTCCATCGGTATAATGGAGTTTGCCAATTCAACTTCGCTCAATGCGACACGGTCATCTTCGAATGCCGTCGTTTCGATCAGAAATGAAAGACTATCTTTCATCACGGGATTGTTCATATCGGATACGGATAAGTACACCCGGTAAATATCCGGCCGGAGTAAAAACCCGAAAATATCGGAATACATTCTCGACTGTGACAGCATCATGGTGTCTCCGAGACTGAATGGAAGCCTCCATCCCTGCCGCGCCACAATCGAATCATTGCTTGATCGTTTGATTGTGGCGGTAACGACAGCTTCGCCCTGTTTGGAACTGCCGGCACCGACAAAATTCAACGCCGAAACATCGAAGGTATAATACAATTCCAGATATACATTGGACTCATCACCGTAAAACCGCGCAAGATCGTACCGCACATTCAACGGAACCTGCTGAGCAAAAGTCATTGAACAGAACATCATTAGCGACATCAACGTTTTCATACCGTACCTTCTTTTATAATTACTTATCCCTTCACACCGCCCAATGTAAGGCCTGATACCAGCCAACGGCTCAGGACCAGAAACAATACCACCACCGGAACGGTGACGATCATTGACGCAGCGCCGTATAATCCCCACTCGGTTCCCATGTTGGCTTCGAATGATTTTAACCCGAGCGGCAGAGTCCACAACTCCGTATCCTGAAGAATCTGCGCCGCCACAACATATTCCGTCCATGACGACATGAAGGAAAACAGAGCCGTAATCACCAGCGCCGGCGAGGCAAGGGGCAGAATGATTTTGTAGAATGTCTGCCATTGCGTGCAGCCGTCAATTTTTCCCGCTTCCTCCAGACTTGCGGGAATTGTATCATAATATCCCTTCATCTGCCAAATGCAGAACGGCAGTGCCGTGGCGGAATACATTATCATAATCCCCATATAGGAATTAATCAATCCCAATTTCACCAGCATAATGTACATCGGCAGCAGCAGCATTGTTGCCGGAAACATCTGAGTGACAAGCATGCTTTGCATGGCCGCTTTTTTCCCGATGAATTTAAACCGAGAAAATCCATACCCTGCCGTCGATGCAAGCATCACCCCCGTTAACGTTACAACACCGGTGATCAGCAAACTGTTCATCATCCAAGTCATAAACGGACGTTCCGTGAAGAGATTGACGTAATTGTTCAATGTCGCATTTTCGGGTATAATTTCCAACGACGTTGAGAGCAATCTGTCTGCCGGACGGAGCGAAACGGTGACGATCTGCAGTACGGGAAAGATTGCAATGGCACAAAACAGCAGCAACACTGCATAGGAGGCGGTGACCCGAATTATTTTCAGCGGCGAATTCTTTTTCATATCAATACACTGTCTCCGTTACTTTTGTCTTTCGCATAAATACGATGCTGAAGACCAGCAGCATGAAGAAAATCACCATGGAAAGTGCGGCGCCGTACCCGTACCGGTAAAAGTTAAACGCTGCCTTATAGACAAACGACACAAGAATGTGTGTACTGTCGGACGGCTCCCCTCCGTTGCTAACCAGCCAGACGATATTCAAATTATTAAACGTCCATATTGTGCCGAGCGTGATGGCGGGAACCATCACCGGCTTGATCAACGGGATGGTGATGTTTTTTAATTTCAAATACCATGACGCTCCGTCAATGTCTGCCGCCTCGTATAAATCATGCGGAATACTCTGCAGCGCACCGAGCGCAATCACCATCATGAACGGGAATCCGAGCCAGACATTCGTAATGATGACGGCAATAAACGATTCCAAAGGTCCTTTCAGCCACTGAACTGCCGGAATGCCTGCCGCTGCAAGCATGTTATTGATCGCGCCATATTCATAATTGAACATTCCGCGCCATGTCAAAGCAACGATCAGCTGCGGGACTGCCCAGGGAAGCACCAGGATTGTCCTGAACAATGCCTTCCCCCGAATTTCTTTTTGGTTTAATATCAGCGCCAGCATCACTCCAAGAACGACATGCAGGAACAGATTCACCACCGTCCAAATGATTGTTTTGATGAAAATCGTGTAGAAATCGGGCTGAGACGGTTCGGTGAATACTTTCACATACTGTCCGAACCCGATGATCTTCCAATCCTTGATATGGGTCAGACTCATGTTGGAGAGTGAGAGCACGACATTATAAAAGAAAGGATAAATCACGACGCCGATCAGAATCAGAAACGCGGGCGCGACAAGGAACCAGACGAAGAGTTTGGACCGGGAATCGTTGAACATAATTACTCGAACATTTCCTTTATTTTTTGAACAGCGGCAACCTGCATATCGTACGCCGCCTGTTCCGGAGTTTTTGCTCCGTTCAACACGGCCTGATAACTCGGCCGCATGGCATCCCAGATTCCCCGCAGTTCGGGAACGACCGGCATCGGTATTCCCTGATCAATTTGAATCTGTGAATTACGGAGAACATCGTTGTTTTTGATTTCATCGCTTTGATAAAGTTTTTTCAATGTCGGCATAAATTGGAGTTTGGTCGTCATCTCCATCTGATTCTGTTCATTCAGCAAAAATTTAATCAAAGCGACGGACCATTCACGCTCCTGCGGCGTCACGTTGACATTAATCGAATATCCTTTCGGCGAAACCATCGGAGAGCAGTATAATCCGGTCGAAACAATCTTTGGAAGCGGAGCGACGCCGTAATCAATGCCTGCTTTTCCATAACCCGACCAGGACCAGTCGCCGTTGATGATCATGCCGGCTTTTCCGTCTTTGAAAAGAATATCGGCAATATTGTAATCAGCTTCCCGAGGAATTATTTTATGTTTGTCGCGCAAATCCTGAAGAAATTTAAGTCCGCTGACCATCGCAGGCGTATTCAGTGTCGGCACTCCATCTTCGTTGATTACCCTTCCCCCGAATCCGCTGAGAAACGGAATGAAGAAAAACGGCTCCGTATAATTCCACACGAGACCGTACTGATCGATCCTTCCGTCACCGTCCGTATCTTTGGTAATCGACTTTCCGAGTTCAATCAATTCTAAATCCGTTTCGGGAGGAGAGAAGACAAGTTTTTTATTGTAGATCAATGTGAGATGATTTCCGAGGATCGCAGCTATTTGATAAAGATTTCCTTTATAATACGAAAGCCCCTTCGGATTTAGCTGCTCAAGATATTCCTTTTCAAACAACGTGTCCAGAGGAAGGATAATATCCATAACCTGAAACGGTCCGACTTGATCCGACGGTCCGTAGACGAGGTCCGGTCCCTGACCCGCAATCGCCGCGACGATAAATCCGGAACGAAGTTCTTCCGTTTCTTTGTACAATTGCTCCACTTTGACATCCGGATGCAGCGCCATAAAAGCATTAAGCTGGGACTGCAGAACCTCGCGCTCGTCCACCCGCATCTGATGCCAAATGGTGATTTTTACTTTTCCGTCATCTTTTTTGGCGCAGCCCGATAGAGGAAACAACAGGAGCATCACGGCAACAGGTATCGTCATGAAACGCAGAAAGGTTTCGTTATATTTGTTACTGATCGTCATATCTTTGCGCCGGTGTTTCTGTGCCTTATTCCAATTTTCCAAAAATATCATTGACAATTATTCGGGATTTCGTCCCGTCCAGAACAAGTTTTCTGTTCACCGTCGGGAATTCTTCCCCTTCCCAGCTGCCGTGCGGACCGCTGTTAGTATATTTATATTCCAATTCAGTTCCAACCGGAAATTGAATGATGATGGTATAGATGGAATCTCCGGCAACTTCATCCCCTCCCGTCTTATCGTCGTACATCCGCACTTCATTCGGAGTCCATTTCCCGAGCAGCTCATGATTCCCCGCAATATAAATGCCGCGGCGGACGAAGATGCTTTTCGCATTACAATGGAAGACAACCGTCACTGAATCTTTTGTGCTTCGGGCCATGGTGCCGCCCGATGCTTTCGGCGTTAACTGCGTATGCTCCGGAATGATCGGAGTAAAGATACGATGCGGAAATGTTCCGCCGGCTTTTTTTCCGAAGGCATACAGATTCCGCAAATGTGTGATGAACGCAATATCGAACGGTTTATCACCGGCAGGGGCATTTTGATCCGTTCCGTACCACCAGAACCAATCGGAACCTTCGGCAGCGTACATTGCCTCCCACGTTTTATAGGCAAACCATTTTTTTGTATTGGCTTTCGGTTCCGGATCGGTCGGTTTCGGCTGCTTTACACCCGATTCCTCCAGATCCTGACGTGCAGTCAGCAGATAATTCCAGGCACGGTTTTCTTCGTCTTCACCGATCCACGTATCATAATTTGCATTAATCCACGATCCGGGATAGAGCCAATCCAATTTGCGCATTGCCTCCACTGGATGAGCAGCGACATCTCTTTTTTTATTCCCGTGAATATACTCCGACATTGTCACGGTTATGATTTGTTTTGTTTTGTGCAATTTGGAAAGTTTTCGGTACAGTGCATGAAGAAAATCTTTTGCGTCATTGTCGCGTCGGTACCATTCCCAGGCATTTTCTCCGTCCAGAATCACTGTGAGAAGACGATCCGGCTCTCCTTCTTTTGGTGCATAGCGGAGAATGGATTTTATGAAATCATCGGCGGCATCCTCTCCTGCAAAATTCTGATACGTGAATCCGATCTTGTCGGAAAGTTCAGTTTCCCGAAACACAACGGCGACATCCGACGCATCGACTTCGTAAGGATAATATTTATCCTGGTGATGCGGTTTTGATCGGGCAAGAATCTTTTCATCCGTTGCGATCCATTGTATGCCGTTCTTTTTGAAGATCGGCACGATTTCGTGTGCAACAGATCCTTCACCCGGCCACATGCCGAGCGGGGGTTGTCCGAATGTTTTTGTATAATAATCCACCGCCATCGCCACCTGTGCATCGGCATCCTGAGGATAGTTGAACCGTTTCGGCATCGCATCGTTCGGCTGGCAAATTCTCGCAAGATCGGAGTCGAAAATCAGCGGTAAAATCGGATGATAGAACGGAGTTGTGGCGACCTCGATCTGTCCCTGATGCGTTTTGTGGTTATACATCAGCTTTTTGTGGATCGGAATGACATTGGCACAGATTTTATATGTTTCGGCAACAATTCTATTGCAATCGTCTTCCGTAATTTCTTTGGTTAAATGGTACGTTCCGTCGGAATGCTTTACGACCAGATCGGTAACATCAATGACGGTACCGTCTGCCAGCCAGATCTTTTTTTCAAGAAAATCAGGATCGAAGTGAGCAAGATAAAACCAAAATTTTGTTTCACGCATTTCCTGTTCTGAGAATGTTTCTTTCTTTGCATTTTTTTCTTTTAATTTCAGATAGGCCGGAAAACGGGCGATCTGAACTTCGCTGATGCCGAATGCATTCCATGTATTATGGAGCAGAAACTGTATATCGGATTTGGTGAATGACTTTGTCGGTTTCAGGGCAAGGTCAATCCAGGGATCGGTCTTTCCTTTCCACTGTGCAAGGAATTTTTTGGCGTCAACACGGTTTTTCTTCACATCAACAAATGGTTTCAGTCTATCGACGTAATATTTTTGAAGCTGAAACAGCATCGAAGAGGTTAAATTAACGTTGTAGTGGATATCCGGATACTGCTCCAGAATCGACGCCATATCGTAATAATCTTTCGTCGCATGCGTCCGCACCCAGGGACCCTGCAGCTGATCGGTTGCGGGATCGAGATAGAGTGGTTGATGTTGATGCCAAATCAGATTGACATAGAGCGTTCCGCCGCTTTTTGGATAATTGTCCTTCATAACTCCTGCTGCTGATGGTTGATAACCGCTGTAAAGAATTTCGTTATTTTCGGTGAGAGTAAAAACTGAATTTTTTCCGCTGTTATTATAATTGTCCGTTAATGCCGGATTTTGTTCGTCCAGCACCCACGCGCCGTCAACATAAAATTTATACTGGTAAATACCCGGACGCATTGCCACAACGGCGCTGAAACGGCCGGATGAATCCTTTGTCATCGGATTCGCTTCCCGCGTCCAGCTGTTGAAATCACCGCAGACGGATACCGATGCGGCAGGTTGGGAATACTCGAACAGTACACCCCGATCAGATGCCCTCGGCTGAGCAACGGCTGCCGCGGTCATCAGCAGCAAGAGATGAAGAAATGAGTAAAGCTGCCCGCGAACAGAGATGAAGAGATTTTCCATTGTATTCCACCGATTCTGTGCTAATCCTGTATTATTTTACGAGCAACATTTTTTTGGTTGATGAAAAGCTGCCGCTTTGTAATTGGTAAAAATACATTCCTGAGGATAGATTCCTGCCGTCAATAATCACCGAATAACTCCCGGCAGTCTGATCCTCGTTCACTACCGTCATTGCTTCCCGGCCCATGATATCGAATACTTTCAGCGAGACGAACCCGCTCTGCGGCAGTTCATACCGGATCGATGTTGAAGGATTAAATGGATTCGGGTAATTCTGCATCAAAGCAAAATCGCGCGGCATTGAGAATTCATTTTCCCGCACAGAAGTAATCCCGAGTTGTGCATTGGATTTATTTGAATAGACTTTCGCGGTAAATGCGTTTATCGGAAAACTCGCCACGCTGTTTCCGCTGACGACAAACTGGCTTTGATCAAACACGTCGTACCAGACACCGTCGCCCAGCCACGGCAGATTTGCCGGCGTTTGATTGAACGGATGCAGATTTGCAACAACCATTATTTTTGAATCGGTCGTGGTATCAACAAAACCGTACACAATTGTTTTAGCGCCGTCGTACCGATACAACTTTTTCAATTCCCCCTGAAACAGTGCGGGATTTTTGAGTCGCTGCTGAATGAGTGTCTTATAATATTTGAAGTGATCCATTCCGCGCGACAACAGCAGCCAATCCCACTCGAGCGGGCGATATGACAATTTTTGATTGTCGTTCGTCCATCCGCGCGGTGCGCTGAATTCCTGTCCCTGCCAAATCATCGGCATCCCCAGCGATGTGAAAATGAACGTTGCATAGAGCTTATCTCTCTGCACAGCTTCATTCACCGGAATACCTTGAAATTGTGTCATCTCATAAATCAATGACTGCTCATCATGCGTTACCGATGCATTGACAGGTTCCGTTCTGTCCGCGAACGACGTCGGAGATGACGGAGTGTCATTGCCCGGATAATCCTGCAAGCCGAGCACATAATTTTCGTAATCTGTCAAAGAGGTGTTTTGGAAGCGTGCATCGTCGAAAATCTCGTCGCGAAATGAATCATGCCATCCACCGTTAATGCCTGAAAATCGAACGAGAGCGGGACTTGCGGGCAAATGTTCCACTATCTGATAAATTTTACCCTGATACAATGTGTCGATTTTATTCGCCCATCCCAAGATTCCCTTTGTCGGTTCGTTGATATTCCAACCGATTCCCTGTGTGTAATCGTATCGAAAACCGTCAATCTTATATTCTTCAATCCACATTTTCAGATTTTCGAAGATCATTTCCTGTGTTTCGTCCGTCCAGTGATCCATATCCTTAAAAAATGCAAGACCATCCTCGTTATACCGCAAATCGTTGTTGGATTTGAAATACGGATTTACGGATACATCGGGGGCCATCTGCCAGAGCGGACCCGTATCATTCAAATGATTATATACGACATCAAGAATCACGGCAATGCCGAGTTTATGCGCTTCGTCAATCAGTTCTTTCAGTTCCAACGGCGTGCCATAACCGGGTTCAAGGGCAAAGTATGTGTTCAAATCATATCCCCATGAATGACCTGATTTTCCCACCAACCCGAAATCATTGATCGGCATTAATTCAATGGCATTAACGCCAAGGGATTGAAAATGAGAGAGCAGACTTTTTAAGTCGTTAAATCCGGATTGCCCTGCTCCTTTTCCGTAATATCCTCCGCCAAACTCCCCGACATTCAGTTCGTAGATAATCAGTTTATTCATCGGCGGACGCTGATATCCCGTCGATTTCCAGACAAAGTTATCAGCGGAAAGTCCTGCGGGTCCGGTGGAAAACTTGGTACCATACGTTCCAACCTGCCGGCCGAACGGGTCGGTGATCTTTTTGCCATTCTCAATTTCGTACAGATATTCATACTCCAGATTGCTTTGCAGCTTCACATTCACCCACCAGTTGTCGGTAGCCGGATCTTTCTTCATGACGACCGGAGGAGCCGTCGCAACGGGCTGTCCTGCCTGCGCGATACGAAGCAGCACGAAATTTTTTCCGGGAACTCTCAACCGAAATGTGGTGGAATCGCCTGATGCCGGAGAAGCTAGGGTGACGCCATGTTTTGCATAACCCGGAAGCGGTGCCTGCTGGACTTCGAAAACGGAATTTTGATATACAATCGAATCTCCGCTGCTGCTTTTCGCAACCAGTTTTATGTAATGCGTCTTTGGAATAGGAAGAGCGAGAGTGTGATTCAGAATCCTCTGATTTTTCAGGTATGATTGAGTCACATCCATGGTCGTAGCGCTGACGGCACTGACTCCCGTGGAAAGTTTGACGGAAGAAATTGTGTCGCTGTTTGCATGAACAATGCCGACGACGATTTTTCTGACGCTGTCGGAAAGATCCTGCGTATAGAATTGGAAATAAAAGAGTTTTGTCAGCCGCAAAACGGAATTACTGTTGTCGTTCGGGTTTTGCTCCGGATTCAGCGGGTCGGAGTACCAGCTGCCATCATGAAACTTGTATTGATAGACAGAATCTCCCAACGTTCCTCTGCCGGCATCATGAATTTTAAACGTATAGGTTTTTATCCATGCCCCGATTCCAGCGTCGAACGCCATTGTGTTCCCGGTGGACCAGCCGCTGAACTGACCGGGCAGGGATACGGGAGTTGACTGCGATTTATGCGCGCGAAACGTTATGGTAACGCTGTCGGCAGAGGTTTGACCAAAAGCGCTTCCAGCAACGGCAAGGCAGATAAAGAAAATTCTTTTCATGTTTACTCATCGGAAATATTGGTGAGGAAGATTCTCGCTGAGCGAGCAGGAACTGTGGTTATTAAAATAGAATCATTCGCAACAAACTGTTCACCGGTTAACTCGTCGGTGACTTTGGCAACAAGAGGATTCACGGGCAACTCCACTTTCACCGGTTTGTCCCTTTTGTTGATTGCAACATAGGCCAGATGTGCATTTAATTGTCTCTCGAAAGCAAATGTCTTTGTCGGATTCGATGCCAGAATCGTTGTAAATGTTCCCCTTCTCAGCGCCGGTGATGACATTCGAATGCGGATCAGCTTCTTGTGCAGATCGCGCAGTTCCGTATCCCATTTCTTTTCATCCCAGATCATACACCGCCGGCAGTCAGGATCCTTCCCTCCCTCCATCCCTATCTCGTCTCCGTAATAAATCATCGGAGCTCCAATATACGTCATTTGAAGCATTACGGAAAGTTTCATTCGCCAAAATTCACCCTGGCAAAGGGTCAAATACCGTTCCGTATCATGGCTGCTGAGAAGATTTTGCATCACCAAATTATGGTTTTTTGAATAGAGATTTCTGGTCTCTTCCAGCTGTTTGTCGAACTGAACGGTCGTAATCTTGTCGTAGGCAAAGTAATCAAGGCAGTCAGACCGGAATCTGTAATTCATGGAGCCGTCGAATTCATCTCCCTGAAGCCACGGACTCGCATCTCCCCACAATTCACCGACAATATAGCAATTCGGATTCCACGATCTCATCTTCAAACGGAATTCCTTCCAAAACTCGTGCGGAATTTCGTTCGGCACATCAAGTCTCCAGCCGTCAATTCGGTCAGTCCATGGTTTGATCACTTCATACAGATACGCTTTTACCTCAGGATTCTGCACCATCAATTTCGGCAGCGATCCGATTCCCCACCAGCATTCATAATTCGGTTTGGGTTTTATCTGCACCGGAAACGAATAAATGTTGAACCACGATGCATACTTGGATGCAGCGCCGTGTGCAATGACATCCTGAAATGCAAAATGCGCCGTACCAACATGGTTGAACACGCCGTCCAGCACGGTTCTCAGTCCATAGGCTCTGCACATAATGATAAACCGGTCGAATAATTCATTCGTACCGAACGACGGATCGATCTTCGTATAATCCTTCGTGTTGTATTTATGATTCGATTCCGCTTCGAAGAGAGGATTCAGATACAACGCCGTCACTCCAAGATCCTTCAGATAGGACATTCGGTTCATGATTCCCTGAAGGTCTCCGCCAAAATAATTATTTCCTTTCGGCGCCTTTCCCCACGGTTCAACGCCCGGAGGATCGTTTGACGGATCACCGTTTTCGAATCGTTCCGGAAAGATTTGATAAAAGATTGCGTCTTTCGCCCAATCGGCGACATACAGAGTGCTCATAAAGAAATTTCCGTCGGATATAGAAAAGGCAGGACAAATAATTGCCCTGCCTTTCCATTCCACTATTATGCGATGTTTAATACGTTGTTCTTCACCGCAAAATTTACTGTTTTTCTATTTCAACAACAACATTTTCTTTATCGCATTGAAGCTTCCTGCCTCAATTCGATAAAAATAAACGCCGCTTCCGAATGATCGTGCGTCAAATGCCGCCGTGTAGCGACCTGCGTCGAGATTGGTGTTCACGAGCGTCGCCACTTCCTGTCCGACAACATTATACACCTTCAGCGTCACGAAACTTTCGTTCGGAATGCTGTAGCTGATGGTTGTGGACGGGTTGAACGGATTCGGATAATTCTGTTCTAGAGCAAACACCAGCGGCAGTGATGCTTCCGCCGATACCCCTGTGATGGTTCCTTTGATTAATGTAACAGAAGCCGTGTCCACGTTGTTCACAATGGGGTTACCCGGATCTTTAGTTTTCACCGTCCATTTAAGGACAGATGTGTCTTTTCCGCCCATCATGGTTCGCAATTGGGCACCTGTGCGTACCAGAAAACTGTCTACGCCTCCGTTCAGTGTGGTTACTGCCGTAAAGCCGATGGGCGCCCATTGATAGACAAGATTGTCTCCGTTTAGATCCACTGCTTTTTTCCATGTAAACTTGAATGTTTGTGCATTCGAGTCGAGTTTAATGGACGAACCGTTCGCAGGTGTCACCAGCGGGAATCGCGGATTCGGCGGAATATTTCCTGCCGACGTGATATCAGCTGAGTCGTTCGGTGAGATCTGATATCCATCATTATAAACAGTTGATGATGACGTATACTGCGTGATCGGACCTTGGACCGTAATGGGATATGCGGGTTCCATGGCACCATCAGCAGTTCCGTCTTTATCAATCCGTACTATGACTGTGTCCCAGCCATCCCAGAAATTCATATTGGCATTTGAACCAAGTGCGGGCCACGCATCACCTCCGATTTTGGAGAGTCCGGTAACACGCACATATCTGCTTTCATACATTTCAGGATTCTTTTTGAACTGAGGCAATGTAAGATTGATCGGCGTAATCGTATTGTTGGAGTCCACTTTAGTGATATCAGCAAAGCTGACCGGAACAATCTCCGTTGTTCCTCTGAATTGCTGAATTTCACCGGTGACGGCTACTCTGTCTCCGAATTTCAAAACAGGAGCGCCGCTTCCAGACTTGAAAATATAAATCCCGGCGTTGTCATCCTGAATGGAAACAGCGAGTCCTGACGGTCCCTGCCAGTTGGCGCT
>CAZQSI010000003.1:34053-79346 GCA_964596155.1 uncultured Chitinophagaceae bacterium | reverse complement strand
TCCATGACGTACTTCAATTCCGTATTCGGATCGATATTCTTCAATGCTCTGATCGCATCGGGCGTGCGGATCGGTGCGGGAAACCGTGGTCCCCCTTTTCCTTCTTCAACGATCAACTCCATTCCCATCGCTTCGGGAATGACGAGAATGTCCGAAAAAATAATCGCCGCATCCACACCGATCAGATCCACCGGCTGCACGGTAACTTCCGCCGCCAGATCGGGTGTTTTGCAGAGTGTCAGGAAATCTACTTTTTCACGGACGGCGCGGTATTCCGGCAAATAGCGTCCGGCTTGCCGCATAAACCAGACCGGAGTTCGTTCGACAGGTTGTTTTAATGCTGCGCGTAATAAAAGATTATTGTGTAATGGCATGGTTGCTTTCAGTGTGAGTGGAAAAATATGAAATTATCGCCCGGACGAACGCATCAACGGAAGAGTGCGGAGCCGTCACGTCAATCTGCAATCCGGCGGCACGGGCTGCCGCGGCAGTTGTTTCACCGAAGACAGCGATTTTTTTTGTGGACACCGCCGGCGGCGGTAAAACAGCCAGCATATGATGGACGCTTGACGGACTGAAGAACGTCAGCATATCCGCTTCGCTCTCGACCGCCGATAACATTTTTTTTCGTTCATCATCCATGGCAGGAGCGACGATCTGATACACGACAACATCCTCGACCTCCGCTCCGTGACGGTTCAGGATATCAACGATTTCATTGCGTGCGAGATTCCCTTTCGGGAATAAAAATTTTTTACCCTGAACCGGAGAGCGGGTGATCATCCGCGCAAGTTCTTCCGCTGAAAACCGTTCCGGAAGTTCTTCCGTCCGCAGACCGAATGCTTCGATCGTCTGCTTGGTTTTTTCTCCCACGGCATAGATCCGGCTGTTGCTGACACTCTCAATTTGCGTGAATGTTTTGACCCTGTTGAAAAAATAACTTGCGGCGTTTCTGCTCGTCAGAATGATCGCTGCAAAATCCCCGATGGCGTTGATTGCCCGGTCGCATGCGTTCCACGACGGCGGATCGATCACAGCAACTGCCGGACATTGAATCACCCGAGCGCCGGCATTTTCCAACAGCCGGGTAAATTCCGCCGACTGTTCCATCCGGCGTGTGACAACAATCGTCGTACCTGCAAGCGTTTTGTTGTCATGATGTGTCTTCACGTCAAACTCTTTCGTATCTCATCCAGAATTTCTTTCGCACCTTTGTCCATCAGCTCCTTTGCAAGCGTGATGCCGAGTTCTTCGGCATTCTTCTTGTCGCCTTTGACGGCGCCGCGAACGATCTGTTTTCCGTCGAGCGATCCCACCATGGCATCCATCAGAAATTCCGTTCCTTCGATTCTTCCGAATGTGCCGATCGGTATCTGACAGCCCCCTTCAAGATACCGCAGCAGCGATCGTTCGCCGGCAGTCGCCCGTTCGGTATTGTGATGAACCAGCGGCGCGATTAATTTGTTCAATTCCGCATCATCTTCTCTGATTTCGATTCCCAGCGCGCCCTGACCCACTGCGGGCAAAATGAATGTCGGTTCAAAGATTTCCGAAATCATTGACGCCCAGCCGAGCCGGGTGACCCCCGCTTTTGCCAGCAGCATCCCGTCCCAATCGCTCTGTTCCAGCTTTTCTTTTCTCGTTTTCAGGTTTCCGCGGATGTCGATGATCGTGAGATCCGGCCGATGCTGCAACAGCTGGCATTTTCGACGGAGACTTCCCGTGGCAATCGAACCGCCGTGCGGAACATCGCTCAACGCTGAATAGTTTTTCCGCGGATGGGAAATAAAGACATCCCGGACATCTTCCCGCTCCGAAATTGCACCGAGCATAAGCCCCGGCGTCAGCCTGGTCGGAACATCCTTCAGACTGTGAATCGCAAGGTCGATCTCGTTGTCCATCAGCGCTTTTTCGATCTCCTTGGTGAACAGTCCCTTATCGCCGATCTTCGACAGAGGGGAGTCGAGAATTTTATCGCCGGTTGTCTTGATGATGACGGTTTCGATGGTAATCTGCGGATGGAGTTTTTTCAGTTCCTGTTCTACCCAGCGCGCCTGCCAGAGAGCAAGGTCGCTTCCCCGCGTACCGATGATGATATTATTCGTTCGAATCATGCTGATCCTTTGTGTGCCCGCCTCTTCCCAGTCCGAACAAGTTTCTCACAAGGTCCAGCCGTGATTTTTTCTGGCTCTCGGTTTCATCATGTCCGTTGCGGAGCGTGATGGTCGGATGATGGAGCAGTTTGTTGACGATTCTTTTTGTGACAAGTTCGACGAGCTCACGGTCATGCTCGGTGAACCTGTTGATGTGCTGGGTCACCTCGTCCTGCCGCACTTTTTCGAAATGCGAGCGAAGGTCGTGGATCGTCGGTCCCACCTGCAGCGATTTGTACCAATGATGAATATGCCGCATCTCGTCGAGAATCATTTCGTTCACTTTCGGAAGCTGCGTCTGCCGTTTGGAAATATTTTGAGAAACAATGTCCGACAGCGAATCCATATCATTGAGAAACACATTGTCGATATCATTCGCACCGGGATCGATGTTGCGCGGCACACCAATGTCGAAAATAAAGAGCGGCGAATGATGCTTCAGCTTCAGCGCGTTTTTAATCTGTGCTGCGCTCAGAATATATTCGCTTGAGGTGACGGACGAGATGATGATATCCACGTTCGGAATCATCGCATGAAACTGTTCATACTCCACAACCTCGCCACCGATCGTGGATGCAAGTTCTTCCGCTTTTTTTCTGGTCCGATTGGTGATGAATAATTCTCCGATCCCTTTTCCCGCGAGATGTTTTGCCGTCAGCTCTCCTGTTTCTCCTGCACCAATCAACAGCGCTTTCCGATTCTCGAAATCATCAAAGATCTTGTTGGCGAGCTCAACAGCAGCATAACTGACCGACACAGCGCCTTCCATCAGCGTCGTTTCCGAACGGACTTTTTTGCCGAGATGAAGAGCGGCCTGCAGCAGTTTGTGAAGCATTGATCCTGCCGTCTGTTCTTCAATCGCAAGCTGGAAATCTTCCTTCACCTGACCGAGGATCTGAATGTCTCCCAGCACGAGCGAATCGATGCCGGCAACAACACGGAAGAGATGTTTAATTGCGGAAACTGAGGATAATCGGTATAAATGTTTGTTGATCTGACCGGATGAAAAATTCTTAAACTCGACAAAATAGTCTTGTATTTCTTGGAATTGCGAACCAGGGCTTTTTTGCAGGAATTGTTTCTCGTCGATGATGCCGTACAATTCCGTTCTGTTACATGTGGAGACAACAAAGCATTCGGTGAAAAAGTGCGACCTGCAGTGACGAAGCATTAAACGTTTTTCGTCGTTTGAAAGCCACATTTTTTCCCGAACGTCGAGCGGTGCAGTCCGGTGATTAATTCCTATGACAAAAAGATCCATTTATGCGCTAAAATCAATAGAAATTATGAAAATTGGTGAAGTAGATGTTTCCAAGCGTCAGGGACAGAAACGATATCACAAATCCAAAAATTGCGAGCATCATGAACTTCCTCCCGCGTAAACCATTCATCTGCCGGGCAACAATGCTGGCTCCATACAGAAGCCAAATACAGACCGTAACGACTAATTTTGGGTCAAAATATGAGAAATTCTCAAATGCATTCGGCAGCCACACTATACCAACCGCAATCGCTATGCCAAGAAAAACAAATCCAATGAGGATGGAAATTGTGGTCATTCGTTCAAGAATTTCCAAATTTGGTAATTTTTGGTAATACGCATTCAATCGTTTTGCTTTGATGTTTCGATATAAAATCAAATAAAGCAGCCCATACATCGCGGCTATTGCGAGAGCCACATATCCAAACATTGCAGATGAAACGTGGGCACCAAGCAGTCTGCTTCGAAGTACATCTTTCACCTCAAGCAAATCTTCAATAAACAGTGATGAGATTAATTGAAACACAAAAGAAAGAAATAAAATGAAAACGCCTGTTCCTTTTACATTGATTGCATATTCGATGATAATATAGACGACCGCAACACCGAACGAGATGATTGACATGATCTCAAAAACAGTCGTAAAGGGAACATGGTCGAATTCTGCCGTGCGGAGCAGCAAATAACAGCATTGCAGAATAACCGTTGGAATAAGAACGTAGGGACGGATGTTTCTGTGCAGCGGAACATTTCCGAAAAAATCGCGCGCATACATCCAGACCAGAATTCCGTACAGAACGGGAAGCAGCAGAGTGAACAGATCGATGATTGGCTTCATATGGTTGGGTCGGTTGTCAGTAAAAATGTCCTAGAATGTACTGAGACTTTACTTAGAGAACAAGAACCGTACCAAATGAATAATTACGAAGGAAAGGTTGTGTGAAAAAATTACGCCGTCGACGAAGGTGTGTATAGAATTGGTTTTTATTCTCCTGGACTCTATATATAGTTTAGTTAGCGGAAATCACCGAACTGATAATCTTTTCGATTTCCTTAAATTTATATGGCTTGGTGATTACTTCTTTAATTCCTGCACTGATCATCTGCGACCGGATGGACTGATCCAGATAACCGGACGAAATGATCACCTTTACGTCAGGATTGATTTTCTTCAGAAACTTATACATATCTTCGCCGCTCATGTTCGGCATGCCCAAATCGGAAATAACCAGGTCGATCGTTTTCCCTTTTTTCCGGTAAACATCCAACGCCGTGAATCCGTCTTCTGCTGAATGGACGGTGCAACCGGCATGCTCCAGATTTTCTTTCAGCGCATTTCGAAAAACCTCTTCATCATCTACCACAAGAATTGTCTTTCCGGCATATGACAGATGTTCCCCGGTCTGCGACTGAACCTCTTCGGATGAATCTGACACCGGAAAATAGAGAGAGAAAACCGAACCTTCCCCTTTTTTGGATTCAACGTTGATGAATCCATGGTGGCCTCTTACCAATCCGTTCACGATGGAAAGACCGAGACCTGTCCCTTTCCCTTTTTCCTTCGTTGTGAAGAACGGATCGAAGATATTGGGAAGGATCCGTTCATCAATGCCGGTTCCCGTGTCCGATACAGAAATGCATATATACGGCCGGACTACTTCGAGGGAAAATTTCTTTTTCATTTCTTTGGGGGAGGCCATCCGTTCGGTGATCGTTATCATGCCGTGATCTGCTATTGCATCCCTCGCATTCAGACAGAGATTCAGGATGATTTGATGAAGATGGCCGGCATCTCCGTTGATGATGCCGTTCTGAACATTGATCTTTGTTTCAACATTGATCGACTTGGGCATGAAATGCTGAAGCATCACTTTCACTTCGTCGATAATATGCGAGAGCGAAATGGGCTGCAGATGAATTTCCGACTGCCGCGAGAAAAAGAGAAGCTGCTTGGATATCGAAACGCCCCGGTGGGAGACATCGATAATCTGATCGACGTACTTATGCAGCTTGACGTCGCCTGCAAGATGTTTCTTCAGCAGCTCGGCATTTCCCAGCAGCATCGCGAGAATATTATTAAAGTCATGGGCGATGCCGCCCGCCAGCGTGCCGAGACTTTCCAGTTTCTGCGACTGAAGCAGCTGCGACTGCATTTTTTTCTGAACGGTGATGTCGGAAAACAAACCGACATATTGAATCACTTCGCCTTTGTCATTATAGATGGTCGAGATGCTCAACCATTCGTCATATAACTCGCCGTTCTTCCTTCTGTTGACGATTTCACCCTGCCAGATACCCGTTTCACGAAGCGTGTCCCACATTTCCTTATAGAATTTATCATCATGCTTACCTGACTTCAGGAAGGAGGGTGTCCTGCCGATTGCTTCCTCTTGTGAATAACCTGTCAACGTTGTAAATGCAGGATTGATCGCCATGATGGTATTGGATGCATCGGTCACAACAATCGCTTCACCGAGTGCTTTATAGACCGTTGCTGCAATTTTCAGTTCCTCCTCCGAACGGCGGCGCTCCGTGACATCCCTGAGAATCCCTTCATGATAAAGGATAGTTCCGTTGTCATCCAGAATATACCTGCCATGATCTTCTACCCACACTTCTGAACCGTCTTTGCGTTTCATTCGGTAAACGGCAATTTCCCCTTCCATTTCCTGCTTTGTAATATCATCTCGCTCCGTTTCTTCGAAATAGAGTTCCTTTTTGATATCCACCGCCATCAATTCCTCTTTCGAATCGTACCCCAGAATTTTTACAAATGCAGGATTCACATCAATGAATTTGCCTTCATGCGAACTTTTATAAACCCCATCCAGAAGCGACTCGATTAATGCGCCGTATCTCAACTCGCTCGCTTCCAACGCCTTTTCAGTCCGTTTTCGATCGGAAATATCACGGGCAGTGGCAATGATGACATCTTTCCCGAAATACTTTCCTTTGTTGGTGATGACATCTTTCGGAAAAATTTCGCCGCTGTTCCGTTTCCCCCAGAACTCGAACTGCTGCGGGGTTCCCGTTGCGTAGGTGTTGCCCACCAGTTGAAATATTTTCTCCATGTCATTTTTTCCCGGAGCAGAAAGAAATTCGGGAGTCTTTCCGATAATTTCCTCGCGGGTATATCCATACATTACCTCCGCGCCCCGGTTCACATTCAGAAATTTCCCGTCAGCATCCTGAATATAGATTGCTTCCGTGACGGAATTGAATAATCCAAGATAACTCTGCTCGCTTTCCAAAAGACGTTGATCGGATTTTTTCCGTTCGATGGCATTGGCAACCTGCGCAGAGACGAATCCGAGGATATCCTTGTCCGCAGTTGTCAGCCGGACCGATTCATCGTACGTCTGAATCACCATGACGCCAATAGTTTCATTTTTGGTTGTCTTCAGCGGAACGCCGATCCAATCAATGCACTGATTGCCGTACAGAATGACATCGCCCGATTGTTCTAATTGTTCAAAAACTGCCGGCGTGGCAAAAAGCGGCCTTCCGTTGCGAAGCACATACCCCGTCATGCTTTTGCCGGGAGCGATCGGACTCCAGTCGGTGTCAAATTCATCCTTGTGATACGGAAACTCGAGGATATCGGCAGCGGCGTCATACAATGCGATGAAAAAATTATTCGCCGGCATCAGCTCGGCAATTATTGCGTGGATTGATTCATACAAATCTTCCAGATGTTCCGTCGATTGAGCAGCTTCGGAAATTCGGTACACCGCTGCCTGTATCTGTTCCGCTCTTCTCCGTTCGGTAATGTCCCGAAAAACAACGATGATTTTTTCAACACTCCCTGCCGCATCAACCACCGGCGTCGAGATGATCTCCCCCCAGAACGGCGTGCCGTCATATCTCAACAATTTGTATTCAAACGGCTGGAGTGATGTTCCCGATGCGATAATGGAATTATATCGCTTGTTTGCCACGCCGTGATAATCGGGATGGACCCACCGTTCAAACGTTGTTTTGGCAACATCGGCGCCGGCAGGAATCTGAAATATTTCCCTCATCCGTTTTGATCCGTACGTCATGTTCCCCCGCTTGTCCACGATCGCCACACCGTTTGGAACAATTTCAACAAGATGCCGGTAATAGGTTTCAGATTGTCTAAGCCGCTCTTCCATTCGTTTCCGCTCGGTAATATCGCGCACCACGACCTGTACTGCTTGTTTACCTTCATACATAATCGGAACCGAAATGACCTCCACATCAATGACGGAACCGTCCAGACGAATGAACTTCTCTTCCTCCATCGGCTGCGGCTTTTTTTCCTTAAGCGCGGATGCGATGCGGCGAGCGACTTTCTCCTGATAATCTGGATGGACTATATTTAAGACTGGTGTTCCGATTAATTCTGATTGATCGTTGGCACCGATCAGTTTGACGCCTGAAGGATTTATATAGAGGAATTTTCCGTCTGCATAGACAGCCATGGCATCCGGTAGCATTTCAATAAGTTGCTGATATCGCACTTCACTTTCATTCTGAAATTGCTCGGATTGAAGTGATTCAGTCTTTTTTTTTGGCATGAATTATTCTTTTCATCTGCAAATCAAACGGATATCAACAGGGTCCTGGCTGCACCGCACGTAGCATTCATTTTTTAAACTGCGTAAAATTAACGACAATGCGATGCAATGTCAATCATGATTTGAATTCTCTCATAATTTGTTGTCATAAAAACCGGACCTGAAAATTGTATTTCCTAGATTTTTTTTACATGAAAGGTCAATGAACGTCTGCAGTGTGATAATTAATGGTGTTGGTTTTTCGTTTATTAATCGAAAACCACATTCCGAAGCACCCGCTGAAATGTTATTCAATGCTTTTCCCGCTTTATGATCCGAAAGCAAAAGTTTTCCAAGGTTTGACACCAATCAGGATGTTATTTGGTTTGGATTTTTTCACGGATTTTGCTATTTTGATGCAACATTATGCGGGTTTACCCGCGGTTTTTTTCTGGGGGCGGTCATACGGCAAAAACACCGTTTGACGTAAACTCGGGAATAAAATGGTTGGCACATGTTGGCGGGGTAGCTCAGCTGGTTAGAGCGTCGGAATCATAATCCGTAGGTCGGCGGTTCAAGTCCGCCCCCCGCTACTCAATCGAATCACAATCCCATCCTTTCGGTCATTCCGTCCGCCATTAGCGGAATCGAGTTTTGATTGAAAGGATTTTTTATATGAAACGAACCGAAGCACATCATCCGTTTGTTAAGACGGTTCAGCAGTTCGTGAAGACGAAGGGATTGCTTCAGCCCGGTCAGACCATTGTTGCCGCGGTGAGCGGCGGCGCCGATTCGATGGTGATGCTGCGCGTGCTGAAAGCACTGCAGCCGCTTTGGAATTTTGACATTGTTGTTGCGCATCTCAATTACGGTCTGCGCGGAAAAGCATCGGACGGCGACGAAGCGCTAGTGCGGACTCAAAGCAAAGAATACGGCTTTGCGTTCTCCGTGAAAAAAGTTTCGGTCATGAAAGCCGCCCGCGCCGCAAAGCGCTCCGTTCAGGAAACGGCAAGGGATATCCGCTATGCTTTTTTTGAAGAGGTCGCGGAACAGCATGGTGCGGATGCCGTTCTGACGGCACATCATGCGGATGACAATACGGAAACGATGTTCTTTAATTTTTTACGCGGCAGCGGTATCGATGGATTGGCGGGAATTCCGGAACACCGGGGCATGATTATTCGTCCGATGCTCTGTGTCACCCGCAAACAGATTCTTACGTTTGCAAAGGATTCCAAAGTAAAGTTCCGGAGCGACGCCTCCAATGCTCACGACGACTACACAAGAAATTTTTTGCGGAACAACGTGATTCCGGTTCTGCAGCACAGGATCAATCCGTCGCTGCATGAAACATTAAAAAATGAATCCGATCTGTTCCGGGCTGCATCTGACTTTGTCGCAGCCGAAACGGAAACGGCAATGCGGCGTTCGGTTTCAAACGCTGTGATCGATCTGAAATCGTTCAACACATTCCATCCTTTCCTGCAGCAGCATGTGATCCGACGAATGGTGAAGGAACGCGGAATCGAACCGTCCTTTATATTAATCCGGTCGATATTGGCACTGGCAGATCAGCAAAAAGGGTCGGCGGCGGATTTGCGTCAGGGATGGATCGCCGAACGCCTTGCGTCGGGGATCGAATTGAAATACAGCAGTGCGGAGCGGCCGTTCAATGTGGTGTTGAAGCGCGAAGGAACGATACGTGCCGGCGAATATAGCGTCAGTGTACGATATATGGCGCTGCCGCGCAATATTAAAAGGACTGACCCGTCTATTGAGTATGTCGATGCGGCTACGATAACGTTTCCGCTGATTATCCGCTCCTGGAAGCATGGCGACACGTTTGTTCCTCTCGGTATGCGCGGAGAGAAAAAATTAAGCGATTTTTTCGGCGAACTGAAATTGTCATCATCCGAAAAAATGAAGATTCCTGTCGTCGAGTGCGGCGGCGCGATTGTCTGGGTCGCCGGTAAACGCCTCGATGAGCGGTTCAAATTAACCGATTCAACAACTGCAGTCTATCAGCTGACGATACATTATGGCAAAGAAAACGATCATCGTTAACAACGAAGAGTTTGAACCGTACATCGACGAAAAGAAAATAAAGGCCCGTGTTCAACAATTAGGGAAAAAACTCAGCAAAGATTTTAAGGGGCGCGTCCCCATTTTTATCGGAGTCCTGAACGGCTCTTTTGTCTTTTTTTCCGATCTTGTCCGCACCATCACCATCGACTGCGAAGTGGATTTTCTGAAACTGTCCAGTTACGGCGATGAAAAAGTCTCCTCCGGCAATGTCCATCTCTTGAAAGATTTGAACTGCCAGGTGATGGGACGCGACATCGTGGTTGTTGAAGATATCATCGATTCCGGACTTTCGATCGATTTTATTAAAAGGATGCTGATGGCGCAGAACCCAAAGTCCTTTTCCGTTGTTTCACTATTATATAAATCAAAGGCGGTGAAAATCGATTTCCCGATACAATACATCGGATTCAAAATACCGAATGATTTTGTGGTGGGATACGGGCTTGATTACGCTCAAAAAGGACGAAATATCCCCGCCGTCTATAAAATCGTCGAAAAGAACAATAAAAAGAAATAAATGGAATAATTGACTGGAGAGAATAGCAGCATGTCTGAAGAAAAGAAACAGGAACAGCAGCAACAGGGAGAGAAGCAGAGCGGCAAGCAGAATGACAAGAATCAGTTCATCCCAAAAATGAAACGGCCGAAAACTCCGAACAGAAACGACGATGAATTCAATTGGAACAAGGCGTTCCGCGTCGTGCTCAGCTGGTCGGCAATTATTATGGCGGTCTTTCTGGTGATGACGATCTTTAAGGGTGCGGAAACGACCGAGTATGAAGTGACATTCACCCAATACCAGCAATTTCTGGTGAGCAACCAGATTGCCAAGGCGACCGTGAAGAAATCAAATCTGAACGATTTCGATTTCCACGGCATCATGCGGGAACCGCAGGAAATTACTCTTCCGACCGGTAAACGGGTGAAGGTTGAAAAATTCACGCTGACGCTTCCCTATACCAATATTGATGACGCTGTTATCGAGCAATGGACAAAACATAACGTGTCGTTCAACATCTCCAAAGAAGACGGTATGTGGACCAACATGCTCATCACCGCGCTTCCATGGATTATCATCATCGGCGTCTGGATTTTTATTTTCCGGAGAATGCAGGGAGGCGGAACCAAAGGGATCTTCTCTTTTGGAAAAAGCAGAGCGAAGATGCTTAATGAAGGACAAATCCGTATCACATTTGCTGATGTCGCCGGCGCGGATGAAGCGAAGGTTGAATTACAGGAAGTGATTGAGTTTCTCCGTGATCCGGCAAAATTTCAGAAACTCGGCGGAAAAATCCCGCGCGGTGTTCTGCTGCTCGGTCCTCCCGGCACGGGAAAAACGCTTCTGGCCAGAGCTGTTGCAGGTGAAGCGGGTGTTCCCTTCTTCTCCATCAGCGGAGCGGACTTCGTTGAAATGTTTGTCGGTGTCGGCGCCAGCCGCGTCCGCGATTTGTTTGATCAGGGAAAGAAAAGCGCCCCGTGTATTATTTTTATCGATGAAATCGATGCTGTCGGACGCCACCGCGGCGCCGGTCTGGGCGGAGGCCACGATGAACGGGAACAGACATTGAATCAGCTTCTTGTTGAGATGGATGGTTTCGAACAGAACAATGGCGTCATTCTGATCGCCGCAACAAACCGTCCCGACGTGCTCGATCCTGCACTAATGCGTCCGGGCCGTTTCGACCGTCAGGTCGTCGTCGATCGTCCCGACGTACGCGGCCGCGAGGGAATTCTGAAAGTGCACACGAAAAATATTCCTCTTGCGTCGGACATCAAACTGGAAATACTTGCAAAAGGAACTCCCGGTCTCTCCGGAGCCGATCTTGCAAATCTTGTGAACGAAGCGGCGCTGCTTGCCGCCCGAAAGAATCAAAAAGAAGTGACGATGCACGATTTTGAAGAGGCGAAGGATAAAGTGATGATGGGAACGGAACGGAAATCGATGCTGATCTCGGACAAGGAAAAACGAATCACGGCGTATCACGAAGCAGGTCATGTGCTCGTCGCAAAATTCATTCCGGAATCGGATCCGATTCACAAAGTAACGATCATACCGCGCGGACGCGCGCTCGGGGTGACCACGTCGCTTCCGATCGATGAAAAGCATACCTATTCAAAGCGGTATCTCGAATCGATGATCGCTATGCTGTTCGGAGGCCGGATGGCCGAAAAAATCGTCTTCAACGAATATACCACCGGCGCCGGTAATGATATCGAGCGTGCAAGCAATCTGGCGCGCAAGATGGTCTGCGAGTGGGGCATGAGCGAGAAAATGGGACCGCAGGCATACGGAGCAAAGGAAGAAGAACTGTTCCTCGGACGCGAAGTGACAAAGCATCATAACTTCAGCGAAGAAACCGGACGGCTGATTGACGAAGAGGTCAAAAAGATTATCAGCACCGGAGAAAAACGCGCAATGGATATTCTTTCAACGAATATCGACAAGCTGCATGCCTTGTCGAATGTTCTGCTCGAGCGGGAAATTCTGGACAGCGAGGAAATTGACAAAGTGCTCCGCGGCGAACAGCTTCCTGCGTTGGTGAAAAACGACAACGGAAACACCCCCGCCGTACCGGTGCCCGTCATCGAAAAGGTGGTTGCGGCGGCAGCTCAGCAGGACTCGAACGGCAAAGGGAAACCAAAATCAAAGCCGCGCCCGCGCGCCCGCAAGTCGTGACCTATGATCAATGATCCGAATATTGATTATAAGGCGGAAATAGCGCGGAAAGCAATTCACTTTTGCTCCCTGAGCATTCCTGTCATCTACTATTTTATCGAGCGTGACCTGGCATTGCAGATTATTGTGCCGGTCACGCTTGCTTTTTTAATTGTCGATGTACTACGCTATTATCACGCACCGACTGCCGGACTGTTTTATCAGGTCTTCCGGTTCATGCTGCGAAAGCACGAACAGGATCACTCCTCCAAACGGCTGAACGGAGCGACAAATGTTCTCATCGCGGCGACTATCTGCATTATCATCTTTCCGAAATTGATTGTGCTGACGGCATTCCCGATTCTCATCATCTCCGATTCCGTTGCTGCGTTGTTCGGACGACGGTTCGGCAGAAGAAAATTCCTCAGAAAGAGCGTGGAAGGAAGCATGGCGTTTTTTCTTGTCGCCCTGCCCGTGGTGTTCATCACGCCGAAAGTTGATTATGCGCCTGCGGAGTATCTGATCGGCGCCGCTGCCGCTCTCGTGGGCACGGTGGTCGAAGCCGGCTCGTGGAAAATCGACGACAATCTTTCCATTCCTCTTGCCGTCGGCATAGTGATGTGGGGACTCTACTTTATTCTATATCCGTCGGTCAATCTCTTTGCTGTTCCGGTTCACTGACCGGCAGCACCATTCTCTTTTCATTTATTAATAGGTCTGCATCATGGCGAACAAGCTCAAATTCGGTCTTCCCAAAGGAAGTTTGCAGGAATCAACATTGCACCTGCTTTCGAAAGCGGGATTTAATTTCTCCGTCTCATCCCGTTCGTATTTTCCCTCCGTCGATGACGAAGAATTGGAAGGAATGCTGATCAGAGCGCAGGAAATTCCGCGCTACGTCGAGGATGGTGTGTTCGATGCCGGATTGACGGGACACGATTGGATTATCGAAAACAATGTTGATATCGTCGATGTGTGCGATCTTGTCTATTCCAAGCAATCAATGCGGAAAGTGAAGTGGGTTCTTGCCGTTCACGAAAATTCTCCTGTCAAAACTGTAAAAGATCTTGAGGGGAAACGGATCGCAACAGAAGTGGTCGGCATCACCAAAGCCTATCTGCAGCGTCACGGCGTGAATGCCGCCGTTGAATTTTCGTGGGGCGCGACGGAAGTAAAAACACCGGACCTGGTCGATGCCATCGTGGAGGTGACCGAAACAGGCAGCTCGCTCAGAGCAAACAAATTGCGAATTGTTGATGTTATTCTTGAATCGAATACGAAACTGATTGCCAACAAAAACAGCTGGGCCGACACCTGGAAACGAGAAAAAATTGAAAACCTTGCCATGCTGCTTGAAGGAGCGATCAATGCCGGGTCGCGCGTCGGTCTGAAAATGAATTTGAAAAAAGGAGATCTTGACAAAGTGCTTGCACTGATTCCGGCGCTCCGGAAGCCGACGATCTCTCAGCTTTCGGATGCTGAGTGGGTTGCCATCGAGACGATCCTGGAAGAAAAAGTAGTCCGCGCCATCATTCCGCAATTGAAGCGGGCGGGCGCCGAAGGAATTATCGAATATCCGTTGAACAAAGTTATCTATTAACATCAGCCGGACTGCTTCCGGAGCCTCCCGGCTCCGGAAGTTTTTTCCTTCCGACGGTTGAATCTCGCCTCTTCTCTTTCTACATTTATTCATCTCTTTTTCATCTCACAATGAGGTACTGTCGTTGAAAATATTTTTCTTTGCTGCTCTCTTCGTGCTTCCCCTACTGGCTCAAAACAATGATTCCTTGTTTTTGCGTGTGGTGTTTCCTGAAAAAGATACACTTACGTACGGCGCATCCCGTCACCGGATTGCTGCATCGACCAATGCCGCTGCCAGAGCATTCATCAATTATAAAGAAGTTAAAGTCTATCCTACCGGCGCATTTGTCGGAATGCATATTCTGACGTCGGATACGACCGTGCTGCACATCGCCGTCTTCAATGCAAAGGGTGATTCTCTCTCGCGGGATATTGTGTTCTATCGGCCGAATCCAAAAAGTTATCCCGAAGGTGAAATCTTCATTGACAACGTTTCATCGCCGTCCGAAGATCTTTGGCTCACCGCAGGAGATGTGCTCGAAGTTCGCATGAAAGGAACGCCCGGACAACAGCCGGAATTTGATATTGAAGGTCTTGAATCCGGCATTCCGATGCGGGAACTGATGCAGAAAAACGGCAACGGCAGAGGACTCTATGTCGGTCAGTATAAAATTAAGGAGTCCGATCAATGCGCCGATGCACAGATAAAAGTGAAAATGAAGAAAAATTTCTTCACCAACGAAAAGGCCTATGCCGCGGGAAAAGTTTCCATCATTCAGGATTCCCTTCCCCGTGTTGCGGAGTTAACGGGAAACCGGCCGTTCTTTAATGCCGGCCTCGGCACAGACCGTTTAGGGGGAGCAAAACTTGGCTTTCTTGTGGAGGGTGTTCGAGTCGTTGTCACGGGAAAGGTGGGAAGGCAATATCGTGTGAAACTGTCCGAAGGAATGGAGACCTGGCTGCCGCAGGAAAATGCGGTGCTCCTCCCTGTTGAAACACCGCTGCCGGTTGCGCTGACGGGATCTATCTCGGTAACCGGAGGAACGAATGAGGATGTCGTGCGAGTGGCTCTCGGAGAGCGCATGCCTTATACCAGCGAGCAGCTGTTGAATCCCAGCGCCATTGTTGTCAATATCTTCGGAACGGCATCCAATACAAATTGGATCACTCATCAGTTGTCCTCCAAAGGGATTCAGCAGGTTAAAGTGGTTCAGGTGGGAGCAGAACAGTGCCAGCTGACCATTTCCTTAAACTATTCACAGCATTGGGGATACGACATATCATACGAAGGAACGTCTCTCCGAATTAGAATCCGGCGTCCTCCCGTGATCAAGGACAGTGTGAATGTTTTGTCAAATCTGATTATAGCCGTCGACGCCGGACATGGTATCGGCAGCGAGGGAGCTAAGGGAGCGACAGGAGCAATAGAAAAAGATATTACCTTGGCAATTGCAAAAGAATTGCAGGCGCAGCTTAAAATGAAAAAAGCAACAACCGTGATGACGCGGGATTCGGATGCCAATGTGTTTATGTCCGAACGGACCGATAAGATTCTTGCTGCCGGTGCGCACATTCTCGTGAGCATCCATTGTAATTCCATCGCGGAAAGCTCCGATCCGGATGCGGTCAAAGGGACAAGCATGTATTACCGTTATCCCGGTTTCAAAGTTCTCTCCGATATCATGTACAACAAAATGTTGTCGCTGGGACTAGCAGAGTGGGGTGTCACGGGCAATTTCAATTTTTCGCTCAGCGGTCCGACGCAATTTCCCAACGTGCTTGTTGAAACGGCGTTCCTTTCTAATCCCGAAGATGAAATGAAACTGCTCGATCCGGCATTTAGGAAGCAAATCTGTTCCAAGATTGTGGAAGGACTCGAAGAGTTTGTGAAAAATTATTCCAGGTAAAGTTCACCGTTGTCTAACCGAATCGGCAGGTCGAAAGAAATCCGTATGACATTAACGCTTGATGGCAAATCGCTGACGATCGAATCGTTGCACTCTGTTGCGCTGAACCATAAGGAAACAATCGCCCTTTCCCCTTCGGCCAGGAAAGCTATGCAGCGCTCCCGTTCGTTAGTCGAGCAATGGTTGGCAAACGACGAGGTGATTTATGGTGTGACGACGGGATTCGGAGAGTTTGCGAATGTGCGGATCCCTTTTGATAAAATAGAAGAATTACAGAAAAATCTCATCTTCAGTCATGCAGCCGGATCCGGAGATCCGTTGCCGTATGATGTCGTCCGTGCAATGATGATTCTCCGCATCAACGCTCTTGCGAAAGGATATTCCGGCATCCGTCCTTCCACCGTCGATGCCATTATAAAGTTTTTCAATGCCGGACTGATTCCCGTCGTGCCGTCGCAGGGATCGGTCGGTTCCAGCGGCGATCTCGTTCAGCTGTCCCATCTTGTATTGACGATGATGGGATACGGCAGCGTCTTCAATTCTAAAAAAGAAAAAATTGAAACGGCGTCAGCCGCAATGAAACGGGCAGGACTTGTTCCGCTGAAACTGTCGGCAAAAGAAGGTCTCGCCCTGATCAACGGAACACAAATGATGACTGCATTTGCAGGCATCATCGCCCGTGAATCGATTCAGCTGATGAAACTCGCCGACATTTCCTGCGCATTGAGTGTGGAGGCGCTGAAAGGAACGGATACGGCATTCGACGAACGAATTCACAAACTTCGTCCCTATCCGGGACAGATGGCATCGGCCGGAAATTTACGAACGTTGATCCGCGGAAGTGCGATCAGAGAATCCCACCGGCATAATGACGACAGAGTACAGGATGCGTATTCGCTTCGATGCGCTCCGCAGGTGCACGGCGCGTCGCGGGATGCACTGACGTATGTGGAATCGAAGGTCCATGTGGAAATCAATTCCGCCAACGACAATCCGCTCATTTTCCCTGCAGAGCAGCAGCATCTTGAGGGGGGCAATTTCCACGGTCAGCCGATGGCACTTGCGATGGATTTTGCCGGCATCGCTATCGCTGAACTTGCGAACATTTCCGAACGGCGCATCGAACGGATGGTGAACGGAACGCTCAGCCGGCTTCCGCGTTTCCTGACATCGAACGGTGGTTTGAATTCTGGATTGATGATCGCGCAGTATACCGCTGCCTCTCTTGTCTCCGAAAATAAAGTGCTTGCGCATCCTGCAAGCGTTGATTCCATTCCCACATCCGCCAATCAGGAAGATCATAATTCCATGGGGTCGATCGCTGCGCAGAAATGCATGCGGATATTACGAAATGCCCAGACGGTGATTGCAATTGAATTGATGACGGCGGCTCAGGCGGTCGATTTTCATCATCCCCTCGCCTGCGGGAAAGGAACCGACGCTGCCTATCGGTTGATCCGCAGACATGTTGCTCATTTGGACGATGACAGAATCCTGTACGACGACATTCAGAACATGCTGACCTTGGTGCAGAACAACACAATCCTTTCCGCCGTCGAAAAAGCGGTTGGTCCTCTGAAATAAATCCTCTTCACTGGTAATGCAATCCGGGATAAAGCAGGTTAATCGCCAGCAGATGCACCGGACTGTAAATATATTTGAAGATGCTCCACGCAATGAATATGCCGAAGAATCCCGCCGGAGAATTGTACATCAGCAGCATGTATTTTTGTGCGGTTTCGTGAGACAAAAAGAACGGAATCATTCCGCTCCCGTCGAGCGGAGGAACGGGAATCAAATTAAAGAGAAAGAGGAGAAGATTTAATGAGAAAATCAGACTCAGAAACGAAGCGCCCATTTCCATCCATCCGGATTCAACCGAGCCGACAATACTGCCGAAGGTGAGACTGTCGGGGGGATAGAAAAATCCCATAGACATCCCGATTCTGATCAGCATCATCGCCGTCATCACCAGCAGCAGATTCGCCAGCGGTCCCGCCATCGACATCATCGCTGCACGCTTTGGATACCGCAACGCCCACTCCCGGTCGTACGGTACGCTGGCCCATCCCATCATCCATCCCGCAAGAAAAAATGAAATGATCGGCACCACCACCGTTCCGGCAGGTTCACGGCGGATATGCGGCAGCGGATCCAGCGTCACCTGACCCCCTTCGTAGGCCGTTCGGTCGCCAAGTTTCATTGCGGCAAAGGCATGAGACGCTTCGTGAAGCGTTGTAGAAAAAATAAAAACCACGTACCACTGGATTCCGTTGATCAGCTGTTCCATAAAAACCTTGCTCCTCTGTTTGGAATGTAATCTGAGATTGCTCCAAGGGCAAGCAGAGAGCGCAAATTTTTCACACAGTTGTATTTCTCCCTGATATTGGTAGATTACGAAGCAATGGAAAACAATGAACTGAAGCATTCTCTCTCCACACCATTTCGAAGAAAACTGTATTTCGCGATCCTCTATTTTTGCGAAGGTGCTCCGATCGGATTTATCTGGTGGCTGCTGCCGACGCAATTGCGGCTTGCCGATGTACCGGTTGACCGGATCACCCTGCTGACGTCGATTCTTGTGATTCCGTGGGCGTTAAAGTTTCTCTGGGCTCCGGCTGTCGACACAATCCAATCACGCCGGTGGACTCTGAAATCATGGATCATTGCCTCGCAGCTATTCATGATACTCACACTGCTTCCTCTGCTGGTGCTGGATTTTTCTTCCGATGTCCGGTTGATCGTGATCCTCCTGTTGCTGCATACACTTTCCGCCGCAACGCAGGATGTTGCCATTGATGCATTGTGCATCTCCACCGTCCCGAAATCGGAGCAGGGTGTGATGAACGGCTGGATGCAGGCAGGCATGCTTGCCGGACGCTCCCTCTTCGGCGGCGGAGCAATCATGGCGGCGGCTTATGTCGGCTTGCCGATCGTGCTGACCGCGATGATATGCGTTATTGCTGCTGTGACATTCCTGCTTCTCTTCAGCAGCGTGCGGACGGAAGAACAATCCGACCAAAAAACATTCGGAGCGACGTTTCGGACGCTTCGATCCGTCTTTGAGCGGAGATCAACGTGGTTCGGTTTGGCCTTTGCCGTCCTGGGAGGATTTGCGTATGAAGGTGTCGGCATCGTTGCCGGACCATTTTTTGTTGACAGAGGAATCGCCGCTGAGCAGATCGGAATATTTTTTTCATTCATCTCCGTCGGCGCAATGATCACCGGTGCGTTGATCGGAGGATTTACCAGCGACAGAGTCGGCAAACAGCGTTCTGTTAAGATGATGACAGCCGTGATGTCGGCGTCGGTATTGATGCTGGCGGTCATCGATTCGCTGACGGCGGGCAGCAGTACCGCGGCGCTCTTTGCCGGAATGGCGGCGGTCTATGTTTCAATCGGACTTTTCACCGCTTCGTCGTATGCATTGTTCATGGAAGTGACGGACAAACGGCTTGGAGCGACTCAATTCAGCACATTTATGGGAGGCACGAATGTCTGCGAATCGTTGGCGGGATTTTCTGCAGGGACGCTCATCGTTTCATTCGGATATCCTGTCGCCTTTGCACTTCTTGCCGTCGTCTCGCTGATCTCCATTTCGTTGGTGCGGTCCATCCGCTCCGCTTGAGATGTCCCATCGGGAAATTTCAATTGCGGGGAATTTTTTTCTATATTATGGAAATCTTCGGAGCATTCAATGAAATTATCAAAAGAGTTTATCCGCACCATTCCCAAAGTATTGCTGCATGATCATTTGGACGGCGGCGTCCGGCCGCAAACCGTGATTGAACTTGCCAAAGAGCAGAAGTACGCCAAATTGCCGACCAACGATCCCGGAGAGCTTGACCAATGGTTTCAGCGCGGTGCACAGCGCGGCAGTCTTCCGTTGTTTCTGGAAGGATTTGAACACACCTGCGGGGTGATGCGGACCGAAGAAGCGCTTGAACGCGTTGCCTATGAAACTGTGGAAGATATGAAGAACGACGGCGTTGTCTATTTTGAAACCAGATTTGCGCCGATGTTTCATACCGGCAGCGGTCTCTCCGTCTCGCGCATCATCAAATCCGTACTGCGCGGATTGGAACGCGGAAAAAATGATTTCGGCGTCCATTACGGCGTGATAATCTGCGCCATGCGTCATATGGAACCTGCCGTTTCGCTTGAAGTAGCCGAACTAGCCGTAGAATTCCGCAATCAGGGTGTGGTCGGTTTCGATCTGGCCGGCGAGGAAGGCGGTTATCCTCCGAAGAAGCATGTCGATGCATTCCATTACATTCAGCGAGAGAATTTTAATATTACCATCCATGCCGGCGAAGCGTTCGGCAAGGAATCGATCTGGCAGGCAATTCAATGGTGCGGTGCTCACCGAATCGGCCACGGCACACGGCTGATTGAGGATATGAAGGTGAAAGATGGCGAAGTTGTGTCGATGGGAACACTCGCACAGTATGTTCTGGATAAACGGATTCCGATCGAAATCTGTCTCACCAGCAATTTACACACCGGAGCCATTCAGGACATGAAAGAACATCCATTCGGGATTTATCACAAATATAAATTCCGGCTGACGCTGAACACCGACGATCGGTTGATGAGCGGTATTACACTGACGGATGAATATATGCTCGCACATACGACATTCGGACTCGATCTTGCCGCTCTCGAAAAAATAACCATCAATGCAATGAAATCGGCATTCATTCCATATAAAGATCGCATTAAGATCATTTACGATGTGTTGAAGCCCGGTTATGCCGAAGCCCGGAAGAGATTGTAGCTCACCGCCATGCTGATTTATATTCTTCGACACGGAAAAGCAGGTCATCACGCCGTATCCGATTTTGACCGTGAACTCACTAAGGAGGGAATGTCGGATTCGTTTATGATCGGCAAATTTTGCGCGACAACAAATCTTTTGTTCACTCATGCCGTGACGAGTCCGCTGATTCGGGCACGGCAAACGGCGGATGAAGTTTTAAAGAGCACGCTGAATGTTCCCCTCTCCGTGTCGGACTATTTGACGCCCGAGGCGGATCCGAGAAAATTGTTAAAGCATCTCCACACATTTTCGGCAAACAGTCGGATTCTGCTTGTAACACATGAACCGTTTGCCGGTAAATGTATCTCCACACTGATCTGCGGCAATCCGGCTGCCGGCGTGCGAATGAATACCACCAGTCTCGCATGCATCGAAACAATCGGATTGCCGAACGAAGGCAATGGCAAACTCTTATGGCTGGTGACCTCCGACATGATTACATCGATGTCCTGATCGCCGTACACTCACCAGATTTTTCTCTTTGGAATTTCCCTCAATTTTCAGTTTCTTATATCCGTTTATCACCACTAAAGGCAAAAACATTCATGGCAAAAACAAAACAGTCTTCGACGTCAATGCTCGTGGAAGGGCTTTCTGCATTATCGAACAATCTATGGTGGGCATGGCACACGAACGCCCAGGCAATCTTTCGTGAACTTTCCCCGCAGCTATGGGAAAAATCAAATCACAACGCTGCGTGGATGATGGCCGATATTTCTTCGAAAGAGCTGCATGCCCGTCTCGGTGATAAAGCATTTGCACGACGGGTAACATTGGTCATTGACGAGTTCGAAGCGTACATGAACAATACGAAAACCTGGTGCGCCGCACATGCAAAATCACTGAAAAATCCCGTCGCCTACTTCAGCGCCGAGTTCGGATTACATGAAAGCATGAGAATTTATTCGGGCGGTCTTGGAATTCTGGCCGGCGATCACACTAAATCGGCCAGCGACCTTGGCGTACCGTTTTACGGTATTTCCCTCTTTTATCGAGAAGGATATTTTGAACAACGAATCAGCGTCGACGGATGGCAGCAGGAACATTATTTGAAGATCGACATGCAGCGGCAGCCGACCGAAGTTGTTACGGACAAATCGGGAAAACCGATCGTCTGCTCCGTCCAAATAGGCTTCAGCACCGTCACATTCGTCGCCCGCCGGCTTCGGGTCGGCAGAAGCACCATTCTGCTGCTCGATACCAACCTTCCGGAAAACGAAGAACGCTTCAGGGACATCACCGCGCACGTGTACGGCGGCGATACCACAACCCGTATCGCTCAGGAGATTGTTCTCGGCATCGGCGGCGTCCGGATGCTTCGTGCAATGGGAGTGAAACCTTCTGTCTATCATATGAACGAAGGACATTCGGCATTTCTGACGCTTGAATTGCTTCGCGAAGAAATCGGAAAAGGCGTTTCGTTCGAAACAGCCAAAAAACATGTCACGAAGCAGTGTATTTTTACCACCCATACCCCTGTTCCCGCCGGACATGACCGATTCTCCAACGATCTGATGAAATTCGTTTTCGGCAGCAAAGTGCTTCAGTACGGAATGAGCATTGAGGAGTTGATACAGTTCGGCCGTGAACATGCCGACAACCCGAACGATATTTTCTGTATGACCGTCCTCGCCATGAAAATGTCCCGGACCGCAAACGGTGTCAGCGAACTGCACGGCGCCGTCAGCAGGGATATGTGGAAACATCTCTTTCCGGATGCATCAACCGTGAATGACGTTCCGATCGGATTCGTCACAAACGGCATTCATGTCGAAAGCTGGGTCTGCGAAAAAACGAATGCCTTTTGGACGGAGAAACTCGGCAACGACTGGAACAATCATTTTCTCGAACCGAAATTCTGGGAACGGGCCGTCGATCCGAAGAAAATCAGCGATGAAGAATTATGGGGATTGCGTTACACGCTCCGCCGTCAGCTGATCGAATTTGCGCGGCACCGGCTGCGCGAACAGCATTCCCGCTACGGGAACGGAACCGCCGCCTATGAAACAATTCTCAATCCCGATGCACTCACCATCTGCTTTGCACGCCGGTTCGCCACCTATAAACGTGCACCGCTGCTCTTCACCCATTTTGAAAAAATCCTGAATGTGTTCAATGCATTGGAAAAACCGGTGCAGGTGATTTTTGCAGGAAAAGCCCATCCGCGCGATGATGAAGGGAAAAAATTCATTCAGAAAATCATCGAGATCACCAAACATCCGAACCTGTTCGGGAAGGTGATCTTTCTCGAAAATTATGATATGAACCTCGCCCGGTATCTCGTCACCGGCGCCGACGTTTGGCTGAACAATCCCCGCAGACCGCTGGAAGCAAGCGGCACGAGCGGACAGAAAGTGAGCATCAACGGAGGAATGAACTGCAGCATTATGGACGGCTGGTGGCGCGAAGGGTATGACGGACATAACGGCTGGTCCATCGGCGGCGATGAACAGCCGGCGGACGCTCACGTGCAGGACACGCAGGATTCGCAATTCCTGTACGATGTGCTGAGCCAAAAAATCATTCCCGAGTTTTATGATCGGGATTCAAACGATATACCGCGCAAGTGGATCAAACGGATGCGGCATGCGATTAAAACACTCGTTCCCGAATACAGCACGCACCGAATGGTTGCGGACTACGTAAAAAAATATTACATCTGATCCATCATAACATAAAAAAAGGCAACCGCAGAGAATAACTGTCGGTTGCCTTTTTATTTTTTTTATACGTTTGCCCCCTCTTTCAAATCCTCTGCGATCTCCGCGGTCTCCGCGGTGAATCACATTACGAATTTGATCACGAACAACCCGAAGTACTTCCGCACTGCGTACATTTATAGCATGCGCCCGAACGGATCATCAAACTGCCGCATTCGTGACACGGAGGTGCGTCTGCCTGCGTCTGAAACACATACTTTTCACCACGCTCTGCAGCTGCAACCGTTTCGGCCTTCGTTTCGGTCTTTTCCACCGCTTCGAGCACCGGAGTTTCGGAAACCATCGACATCGGATGTTCATCCTTCGGCAGGAATTTCAATCCCAGCCAGCGGAAGAGATAATCACAGATCGACTTGGCGATCGGAATGTCGGGATTCTGCGTAAATCCGGACGGCTCGAACCGCATGTGGCTGAATTTATCCACAAGCACTTTAATCGGAACACCGTATTGCAATGCGATGGAAATGGACGTTGCAAATGCATCCATCATACCGGACAAGGTTGAACCTTCTTTGGACATCGTGATAAACACTTCTCCGGGAGTTCCGTCCTCATACATTCCGGCGGTAATGTATCCTTCATGACCGGCAATGCTGAATTTGTGCGTATATGCAGCCCGTTCCGCAGGAAGCCGGCGACGTGCGAGACGCGTTTCGGTCTTTTTCTCTTCCTTCTTCTTATCTCCTTCAAGCGATGTCGAGAGCGGCTGTGTCCGCTTGCATCCGTCTCTGTATACCGCGACGGCTTTCAGTCCGAGTTTCCATGATTCGATGTACGCCTGCATAATATCATCCGGCGTAACGTCCGTCGGCATATTCACCGTCTTGGAAATGGCGCCCGAAAGGAACGGCTGGGTCGCTCCCATCATTTTAATATGTCCCATATATTGGATCGACCGTTTTCCCTTTGCCGGTTTGAACGCGCAGTCGAACACGGAAAGATGTTCTTCTTTCAGGAACGGTGCTCCCTCAATCGTATCGTTTTTATCGATGTACGAAACGATATGTTCAATCGCTTCGCTGTCATATCCCAGTTTGCGGAGCGCTTCCGGAACGGTTTGGTTGACGATCTTCATCATACCGCCGCCGACCAGTTTTTTATATTTGACCAATGCGATATCCGGTTCGACGCCGGTGGTGTCGCAATCCATCATAAAGCCGATTGTTCCCGTCGGAGCGAGCACTGTTGCCTGACCGTTTCGGAATCCGTGCACCTTACCCAGTTCGATCGCTTCTTTCCACGAATGACTGGAGGATTCCCATAATGCTGCCGGTACAGTTTCTTTGGAAATCTTATCGGCATGAATGCTGTGCTTGTTCATCACGCCGAGCATCGGTTCTCTGTTGACGGCGAAACCGTTGAACGGACCGGTATGTTCCGCAATGCGCGCCGACTGCGCGTACGCCTCTCCGCACATCAGCGAAGTGATCGCCGCCGCATAGTCCCTGCCCGCATCCGAATCATACGCCAAACCGCGCGCCATCAGCAATGCGCCGAGGTTCGCGTATCCTAATCCGAGCGGACGAAAATCGTGGCTGTTCTTTTCAATTGCCGGAGTCGGATAACTTGCATTATCCACAAAAATTTCCTGTGCGGTGATGGTGATATCGACGGCATATTTAAATGATTCCACGTCGAACTCGCCGTTGGCGTTCCGGAACTTCATCAGATTTAACGACGCAAGGTTGCACGCCGAATCATCCAGGTACATATACTCGCTGCAGGGATTCGAAGCGTTGATCCGGGCCGTGTTGGACGATGTGTGCCATGCATTAACAGTTGTATCGAATTGCATGCCTGGATCGCCGCAGAGCCATGCTGCTTCGGCAATCTGATGCATCAGGTCGCGGGCACGGTAGGTATCGACGACCTTTCCGCCTTTAATGGAGGTTGTCTGCCATTCTTTGTCTTCAAGCACCGCCTTCATGAACTCGTCCGGCACGCGAACCGAATGATTCGCATTCTGATACGAAACAGAATCGTACGCACCGCCCGGAACGTTGAATCCTCCGTTGTATCCGGAATCGATCAGCGCCCACGCTTTTTTCTCTTCTACTGCTTTGCAATTGATGAATTCCACTACGTCCGGATGGTTCACATTCAGAATCACCATCTTGGCAGCTCTGCGTGTCTTCCCGCCGGATTTAATCACCCCGGCGAATGCATCGAAACCTTTCATGAAGGAGACGGGACCCGAGGCAGTTCCTCCGCCGGCCAGCGCTTCTCTGGAAGAGCGGAGCGTTGAAAGATTCGAACCCGTACCAGATCCGTATTTAAAGAGCATTCCTTCGGTGCGGGCGAGTCCGAGAATCGATTCCATGGAGTCCTGCACAGAATTGATAAAGCATGCCGAACATTGTGGTTTCTCTTCAACACCGACATTGAACCACACCGGACTGTTGAATGCCATATATTGATTGACAAGGATATAACAGAGTTCCTGATAAAAAATTTCCGCATCCTGCTCCGTTGCGAAATATTTCTGTTTGCGGCCCCACTGAACGGTGGACTTGGCAACCCGGTCCACGATCTGCCGGACGCTTGTTTCCCGTTCCGGCGTATTGATCTGACCATGAAAATATTTTGAGACGACAACATTGGTAGCGGTCATCGACCACGATTTCGGTATCTCCACGTTCTTCTGTTCGAAGATCTTCTCACCTTTTTCGTTGGAAATGACGGCGGTTCTCAATTCCCACGCAATTTCATCAAAAGGATGAATCCCCTCCTGAGTAAAAAAACGGCGGAATGTGAGCCCCGGAGCCCCCGATTTCTTTGTCGAGACGGTTTCTTTCACCGCTACTTTAGTGTCACTCATTGGGTTATGTCCTCCTGTTAATTAATATTGTTCTATAAAATAGGTATACATTGTTCAAATGAACGGTTACACGGAAAACAGGCGAAAGACTCTTTAAAAACGGGAAAAAGAAATAATATTCTCAGCGTATCGTGAGAATCTGCATTTTTTGCTTACCAATTTGATTTTGATCTACCAGGTGTATCGGTGAGAGCTTCGCCCTGTGTAACTGTATGCGAATATAGATGGTTACAACACTCAAGTCAAGCAAAAAATGAAGTCTTTTTCAAACCAGTATATCCCATAAAACTTAACTTGACAAAAAACGGATTTGGAATGTTCCATTTGATACTTGCCACATAACGCCGTTATAGATTTTCGCACTCGATTGCGCCGCCGGTAATTGCAAAATTGTAAAATACAGTGCAAAAACGAGATGTAGACAGCTATAACGTACATTGCCTATAACGGATGATAAAAAGTTTTGTCGCTCCGAATGCAACAACCGAATTGTTTTCACTTTCACGATTGGAACGATCGTTTAGCGTTCCATTTTTTTTATTTTTTTTCTGTCAATATCTCCGGAAAAAATTCAGTTTCAGCGTTAATCGCTTACATTGACTTTAGAGCATTTTTTCGATAACTTTTCTCATCGCGATGATTTTTCTTCTTTACTAAACAGTTTTTCTATGCACTCGTACATTCCTATTTTTATCATGATCGGTGTTGCGGCATTTCTCGGCGTAACATTTCTGACGCTCCAGCGCTTTCTCGGACCTCGCCGCCCCAACGCGGAAAAACTTTCAACGTACGAGAGCGGCATGCCGCCGATTCGTTCGGCCCGTGAACGGTTCTCCGTGAAGTATTACATGGTTGCGGTGATGTTCATTCTGTTCGACATCGAAGTTATTTTTCTCTATCCCTGGGCGGTGAACTTCCGCTCCCTGGGATTGTTCGGTTATATGGAGATGATCATCTTCATCGTAATTTTACTCGTCGGCTATCTTTATATATTGAAAAAAGGAGCATTGCAATGGGATTAGAACATGCGCTGGGAGATACCGCGCTCACCACGACCATCGACTCTGCCATCAATTGGTGCAGAAAAAATTCGGTCTGGCCGATGCCTCTCGGCATCTCGTGCTGCGGCATCGAAATGATGGCATTCGCAATGCCCAGGTTCGACGTTTCACGTTTCGGCGCGGAGGTGTTCCGTTTCTCTCCCCGTCAATCCGATCTTCTGCTTGTTGCAGGCACCACAACGTACAAAATGGCGACGGTTGTAAGGAAGATTTATGACCAGATGCCCGATCCGAAGTGGGTGGTCGCGATGGGTGCATGCACATCGTCCGGAGGAATGTACAGAACCTATTCCGTTGTGCAGGGCATCGACCAGTTTTTGCCGGTGGATGTCTATGTCGCCGGCTGCCCGCCGCGGCCGGATAATCTGCTTCATGCGTTGATGATGATTCAGGGAAAAATTCAACGCGGCGAAAGCCGAAGCACACCGATGACAGTCTCGGCCGAACGTGCCGAGAAACAACAGTTGCTGCAAATCCAGGGTATCAATAACAATTAATCTGTTCGGACATGCCGGGTTATTCGTTCGGGATGCCGCTGAACATTCTCTCTATATAGTATGCTGACTGCCGTAGTTGAAAAACTGACACAAAAATTTCCGGATGCCGTAACTCTCCAGCCGGAATTCAGGGGTGAAACCACCGTCCATGTAAAAAAGGAATCAATCGTCGATGTCTGCACCTTCCTGCGAGATGACGGGTCGTCGCTGTTTGATTACTGCTCCGACATTTGCGGGGCCGACGCGTATACTCCTGAAAATAGATTTGAAGTAATTTATAATCTGTACTCAACCTCGTTGAATCACAGAATACGGCTGAAGGTGTTCGTCGATGAATCGGATCTGCACTGCCCGTCCGTCACTTCCGTGTGGCCCGGCGCCAACTGGCCGGAACGCGAAACCTTTGATATGTTCGGTGTAATTTTCGACGGACACGATGATCTCCGCAGAATGTATATGCCCGAGGAATTTGAGTATTATCCCCTTCGGAAGGATTTTCCGATGATGGGTGTTCCCGATTCGATCCCGCTGCCGCGGAAATAACATTTAATGACGGAATAAAACGACACGATGAATGTAGAACAAGCAATGGAAATCAGGCAGCAGCGGATTCTGGCTGCTCTGGAAAATAAAAATACCAGCGTGTACTTTAACGATGCGCTGGACAATGAAATGATCCTGAACATGGGGCCCCAACACCCCGCCACGCACGGCGTGCTGCGCCTGCTGATTAAACTGGACGGGGAGACGGTTGCCGCCTGTGTTCCGGAACTTGGATATCTCCACCGGGGGTACGAAAAACTTGCGGAGAATTGCTCATATCACGAATATATCCCTCATACTGACCGACTTGATTATCTCTCGCCGTTAATGAACAATACCGCATATGTCCTGGCGGTGGAAAAACTTGTCGGTATTGAGGCTCCCCGCCGCGCTCAATATATCCGCACCATCATCTCGGAAATGGCCCGTATCTCTTCCCACTTGCTCGGCATCGGCGCACTGGCGATGGATGTGGGAGCATTGACGGTGTTCACCTGGACCTTCCGGGAACGGGAAAAAATGTACGACATTTTCGAAATGCTCACCGGCGCCCGGTTTACAACAAGCTTTACGCGCGTCGGCGGTTTGGCGCATGATATGACGCCCGATGTGATCGCCGCCATCAATGCATTCTTCGATCAGTTCCCGGCAAAATTCAACGAGTGCATCACCATGCTGAACACAAACAGGATTTTCGTGGAACGGTTGGACGGTGTCGGAGTGATTTCGAGGGAAAAAGCGATTGCGATGGGACTGAGCGGTCCGAATCTGCGCGCCGTCGGACTCTCCTGCGATATTCGGAGAACGCAGCCGTATCTGGTCTACAACGATCTCGATTTTGAAGTTCCCGTCCTTTCCGACGGAGATTCCCTTGCACGATATTATGTTCGGTTGAATGAAGTAAAGGAAAGCGTGAAAATCGTCCTGCAGTGTCTCGAAAAGATGCCTGCAGGTCCGGTACACGCCAACGAACCGAAAAAAGTTCTTCCGAGAAAAGAACAGGTGTACACCAAAATGGAAGAATTGATTCACGATTTCATGCTGATCAATTTCGGCGTGAACCCGCCGGTGGGAGAGGTGTATCATGCGGTTGAAGGTTCAAAGGGTGAACTCGGATTCTACATCCAGTCCCGCGGCGAAGGACATCCGTGGAGATTGAAGATCCGCTCCCCTTCATTCATGAATCTGCAGTCCACACCGCTTCTGGTGGAAGGCGGAATGATCTCCGACATCGTTGCCGTGCTCGGCAGTCTCGACCCGGTGATGGGAGAAGCGGACAAATAACGTCTTTGTTGATCGAATATTTCAGCATCAGTTAACCATTCGAAATTATGCTCACTCAGGAAAATCTTCAAAAAGCTCAGGATCTCTTTAAAAAGTATCCGCAGAAAAAAGCCGCGCTGCTTCCCATCCTTTGGATCGCACAGGAACAGGAAGGATGGATTTCACAGGAGATGATGAAATTCGTCGGCGATCTTGTCGGCGTGCCGTACGCTCATGTGCTCGGCGTCGTTACATTTTATACGATGTACAACGACAAAAAGCTGGGCACATATCACATCGAAGTCTGCACCAATGTTTCGTGCATGCTTCGGGGTTCCGACAAGATTCTATCCGCCGTCGAACGTGTGTGCGGAACAAAGCTTGGATCGACGTCGCCCGACGGAAAATTCACCATCAGCGAAGTTGAGTGTATGGGGGCATGCGGCGGTGCTCCGATGCTGGCGATCGGCGAAGAATATCATGAGAACCTTACGCCTGAATCGGCGGAACAATTATTGTCCCGACTGAAATAACCCGGATGCGGTGATTCGTTCCGTCGTCCCAAACTTTTTACTGATATTATGGAAAAATACATACTCCCGGAGATTAAAAATTATCATCTCATCGATGTCTACGAACAGCACGGCGGCTACTCGGCACTGAAAAAAGCTTTGAAGATGAAGCCGGATGAAGTGATCGATGAAGTAAAAAAATCCGGATTGCGGGGACGCGGAGGCGCATGTTTCCCGACAGGATTAAAATGGTCGTTCATGCCGAAGGGCAACGATAAACCGAAATACCTGGCGGTGAACGGCGATGAATCCGAACCCGGCACGTTTAAGGACAGACAGATTTTTGAGTTTAATCCTCATTTGATGATCGAAGGTATTCTCATCGGATGCTATGCCATGGGAATCAATGCGGCATATATTTATATCCGGGGCGAATACGGCAAATGGATTAAAATGGTGGACAAAGCGTTGGCCGAAGCGTATGCAAAAGGATATATCGGCGAAAATATTCTCGGTTCCGGATTCTCGACCAATGTCTATACCCATAAAGGCGCCGGTGCATATATTTGCGGCGAAGAATCGGCATTAATGAATTCTCTCGAGGGTGACCGGGGTTACCCGCGCGTGAAACCGCCGTTCCCAGCGCAAAAAGGATTATGGTCGGCACCGACCACAATCAACAATGTTGAGACCATGGCCAATGTTCCGTTAATCATCAACAACGGTGCGGAATGGTATTCGAAAATCGGCGTGGCAAAACATCCCGGTCCGATTCTCGTCGGCATCAGCGGTCATGTGAACAAACCGGGAGTGTATGAGGTCCCGACCGGCGTACCGCTCCTTTCATTGATCAACGATCCCCAGTACGGCGGCGGAGTTCCCGGCGGCAAAAAAATCAAAGCGGTGATTCCCGGCGGATCGTCGACGATGGTCCTGCGCGGCGAGAATCTTGAAGGCGTGAATATGGATGCCGATTCCTTAAAGACTGCAGGGTCTTCCGTCGGCACGGCCGGTTTAATGGTGATGGACGAAGATACCGATCTTGTGCGTGTGCTGACGCGTATCGCTCATTTTTATCATCACGAATCGTGCGGTCAATGCACACCCTGCCGGGAAGGTACCGGCTGGCTCGAAAAAATGCTCCATCGATTTGAACATTACGAAGCCCGTCAGGAAGATGTCGATATGCTTGTCACCGTGGCGAATCAGATCGAAGGAAACACGATCTGCGCGCTCGGCGATGCGGCAGCGTGGCCTGTTCAAAGTTTCGTGAAACGCTTCAGAGAAGAATTCGAAAAACGGGTAAAAGTACCGGAAACGGTCGAGGCAGCATAAACATCCTGCTCCCGGCGCCTGAACTGCCCGGCGATTCAATAATTTTCCTCAGATCAGTTTGACAAAATCGATACTGCTTCTTTTCTGTTGTCTCATCTCCATCGCTTATCCTCAGCAGCGTCCGCTTGCAGTTGAATCGGCTTCACTGCTCGAATCCGGCCATGCTCAGTGTGAAGCGGGATTTTCATATTTCCGCCACCAGCCGTTCCATCTTTCTGGACTGACCGGCAATCTCATGAAGTTCGGAACCGTTCGCTTTGCGGCGGCATTGAGCGAATTTGTTGAATTGCAAACCGAAGGAACGCTGCTTGATCTGCTGAAGGTCACGAAAAGGGATTCTGCATTTAACTCCGCACTCGCACCTCAATCCGATTTAACGGGAGACATCGGCGATTTTTTCATTTGGACAAAATTCAAGCTGCTGAGTGAATACCGGTCGGGTGTCGGCATCTCAATGCGGTTCGGCGTGCAGCTTCCGAACGCCAGCAATGAATCCGGCCTGGGCGTCGACGAAATGAATTTTTTCTCTTCCATCCTTCTTCAAAAACATCTCGGGGGAGTTCTGACTGTCAATGCAGGATTGGGAATCCTCACCGACCCGACGTTGCCGGGAGAGCAGCATGACGTGTTCATGTACGGCGCGGAGTATTCTCTTCCGGTCGGCGCACAATCGTTCGTTTTTGCTCAACTCGGCGGGAGAAAAGGACATTGGGGCACCGGTGTGCCGCATCTTGAATTTCTCAAAGCCGGCGTTCTCTATGTGGCAGGGAATCTCACGTTCCGCGGAACCGCGGTGGCAAATACGGCACCTGCAGATCATTCCAGTGGAATTGAAACATCGATTTCATATCATTTTCAACTTATTGAAAGCCGGTAATTATCATGCGAATATTTCCGAAAGCACTTAAAAAGGGAGATCTCATCGGCATCATTGCACCCGCCAGTCCCCCCAGTTCGATCGAAAAGATTTATAAGGGCGCCGAATATTTCGAACGCCTCGGATACCGGGTCACGTTTGGAAAGAATATCGAAAAGGTCCACGGATATCTCGCCGGCGATGACAAGCAGCGGGCGGACGATGTAAACCAAATGTTTGCCGATAAAAAAGTAAAAGCAATCGTCGCTGTCCGCGGCGGATATGGAACCCCCCGCATTCTCCATCTGCTGGACTATGCGTTGATAAAAAAAAATCCCAAGATACTGGTCGGATACAGCGATCTCACGGCGCTGCAGCTTGCATTGTTCAAACGAACGGGACTGATTACATTTTCAGGACCGATGAGCGGCGTTGAGATGTTTAAGGGAATTGATCCATTCACCGAGGAACATTTTTGGAGGTTGGTCACCTCAACAAAACGTGCCGGCGCAGTTCTCAATCCCGACAATCGCCCATTGACCATGATCGGGAAAGGAACGGCATCGGGTCAGCTGCTGGGAGGCAACCTCTCCCTTATTGTTGCATTGCTGGGGACGCCGTACCTCCCTTCGTTTAAACGTTCGCTGCTTTTTATCGAAGAAATAGAAGAAGAAACGTACAGATTCGACAGAATGATGTGCCAGCTTCGTCTGTCAAATGTCCTTAAGGATGCCGCCGGTGTCATTATGGGAGAACTGACCGACGTAAAAGCGAGCGATGTCACCCGTCCCTATCTTTCCGTTGACCAGGTGATCTCGGAATATCTCGGCACTTTGAAAAAACCGATTGTCAGCGGATTGGTGTACGGTCATGTTCCGAAAAAGCTGACGATACCCATCGGCATCCGCGCCAGCCTTGATGCAGACAAAGGAACGCTCTCGTTGTCTGAACCGTGTGTGCAGTGATTCTGACAGAATGGAAGTTTTTGTTGAAAATTTGTTTATTTTCAAGCGTTTTCGTTGACAAACCGTCAATTTGTCCTTACATTTAATCTGAAATTTTGATGGTACTGTTTGTTGAAGGATCGTTCGTGTGTTGAATATAGCGGTGTTCGCCTCGGGGCGCGGATCAAATTTTGAGGCACTTCACCGTGCAATAGCCGAACAACAAATGTCTTCGGCTATCGTTGTTGTGATCAGCAATAACTCATCGTCCGGAGTTTTACAATCGGCTCGAGCACTCGGAATCCCCGCCTTCCATCTCAGCCTCCGACAGTTTCCGGATCACACTGCATATCAAACGGCTATTCTGGAGACACTCAATCGACATCAGGTAAATTTCATTGTCCTTGCCGGCTACATGAAAAAACTGGACAGCCGAATCATCAATGCTTTTCCGGGACGCATCATTAACATTCATCCGGCATTGCTTCCGAAATTCGGCGGCGAAGGTATGTACGGAATGCATGTCCATACCGCCGTGATAAGAGCGGGCGAACGGGAATCAGGAGCCACAGTGCATTTTGTCAGTGCAGAATATGATACGGGAGATATTATTGATCAAGTGAAAGTTCCGGTTCATGAAAATGACACTCCCGAAATTCTTGCCGCCCGGGTTCTGGAAGCGGAACACCGTCTGTTGCCGTCCGTCGTTAAAAAATTTGCACTTCAATCAGAGAAAACATAAGGAAACCCTTCTTTGCTCAGCATCAAACGCGCACTCATCAGTGTTTCGGATAAAAAAGGAATCGCAGCATTTGCCGCCTCCTTACACTCCATGGGTGTTGAGATTGTTTCGACCGGCGGAACGCATGCACTCCTGCTTGAAAATAATATTCCGGCCAAACAAATTTCCGAAATCACCGGCTTTCCTGAAATTCTGGACGGACGGGTGAAAACGCTGCATCCGGGAGTTCATGCCGGATTGCTCGCCGTGATGGATAATCCGTCGCATCGCGATCAATTAAAAAAGCATGACATCCTCCCGTTCGATCTCGTGGCGGTGAATCTCTATCCGTTTCAGGAAACAATTGCGAAACCGGATGTGACGATGGATGAAGCGATTGAGAATATTGATATCGGCGGACCTGCGATGCTTCGATCCGCCGCAAAAAATTTCCGTTTCACCGCGGTTGTTGTGAATCATACCCGCTACGAATCGATCATCAAGGAATTAAAAGAACGGAACGGCGCGGTCAGCGAAGAAACATGCTTTGAACTTGCCAAAGAAGCGTTCCGGCATACGGCGGACTATGATGCGGCGATTTCACAATATCTTTCCGCTCCGACGGAATCCTCGGCGCTGCCTGATGAATTGTCGATATCGCTGAAAAAACATATGGATCTTCGCTACGGAGAAAATCCGCATCAGACTGCAGCTGTGTACGGCGGTTTCGATGATGTCCTGAAAAAACTTCACGGCAAGGAATTATCATTCAACAATATTATTGATGCTAACGCTGCCGTTCAGCTCGTGTCGGAATTCGATCAGCCCGCCGTTGTGATTGTTAAGCACACGAATCCGTGCGGCGTCGCCACAGCAGCAACGCTTGAGGAAGCATATCGAAAAGCATTCGCAACCGATACCAAATCTCCGTTTGGGGGAATCATTGCCGTCAATCGATCCCTCGATCTCCCTTCCGCAGAAGCGATGAACGAAATATTCACTGAAATTATTTGTGCTCCGTCCTTCGACGACGGTGTGCTCGATTTTCTCAAGAAGAAAAAAGACCGCAGAATCGTACAAATGATGAAAGGAAAAACAAGCGGTCTGGATATCCGCTCGATCGCCGGGGGTCTTCTCGTGCAATCCCGCGACGATAAGTCGATCCGGCGCGATCAATTGCGTGTTGTCACCCGCCGCGCACCGACCGATGAAGAAATGGAAGGGATGCTGTTTGCCTGGAAAGTGGCAAAACACGTCAAATCGAACGCTATTGTCTATTGTGCCGCCGATCGCACCCTTGCAATCGGTGCCGGCCAAATGTCCAGATTTGATTCTTCGAAAATTGCAGTATGGAAATCTAAGGAAAGTAACTTATCTTTAGTCGGCAGCGTCGTTGCATCGGATGCGTTCTTTCCGTTTGCCGACGGTTTACTTGAAGCAGTGCAGGCAGGCGCAACAGCCGTTATTCAGCCGGGCGGATCCATCAGAGATGAAGAAGTGATTCAGGCTGCAAACGATCACAGCATAGCCATGGTATTTACCGGAGTTCGTCACTTTAAACATTAAGAAGATTACTTATGGGAATATTGGATTATTTTTCGGCGGATATCGCCATCGATTTGGGAACTGCGAACACACTCGTGTACATGAAGGGCAAAGGAATCGTGTTGAACGAGCCGTCGATCGTTGCATTTGATCGTAACACAAAAAAAATTGTTGCCATCGGCAATGAAGCGCGCGAGATGCTCGGAAGAACACACCGGGACATCCGCACCATCCGGCCGATGCGCGACGGCGTCATCGCTGATTTTGAAATTGCCGAAGGAATGCTGCGGGAGTTTATTAAAAAAATCCATTCGAGCTGGATGCCGAGCCGGCGCATTGTCGTATGCGTCCCGAGCGGCGTGACGGAAGTGGAAAAACGCGCGGTGCGCGATTCAGCCGAACATGCGGGAGCGAAAGAAGTTCATCTTATTGCTGAGCCGATGGCTGCCGCCATCGGAATCGGACTCGATGTCGAAGCGCCGGTCGGCAACATGATCGTCGATATCGGCGGCGGAACGACCGAAATTGCCGTCATAGCATTGTCCGGCATCGTGAATGAAGAATCAATCCGGATCGCCGGCGACGAACTGAATAATGCGATCATTCAGTTCTTCAAAAAAAATCATAACATTCTCATCGGTGAGCGGACAGCCGAAGCGATTAAATGTGAAGTCGGCTCCGTCATGCCGATGAAGGAAGAAGTAACCATTCAGGTAAAAGGACGCGACCTTGTCAACGGAATTCCAAAAACCACCGAAGCAAGTTCCGTTGAAATCCGCGAAGCACTGAACGAAAATATTTCGTCGATCATCGACGGCGTGAAGATGACACTCGAACGCACTCCGCCGGAACTTGCTTCCGATATTCTCGATCGCGGCATTATGCTCACCGGCGGCGGGGCGCTGATCAAAGGTTTGGATGAACGCCTCCGGCTTGAAACGAATCTGCCTGTGCATGTCGCGGAAGATCCGCTCACAGCTGTCGTCCGCGGAACGGGACGGGTGCTTGAGAACCTTGAGAAATATCAAAAAGTGCTTCTCACCAGCAGACGTTATTAATCTGCCATGATTCAGCGTATCTATCAATATTTATTCCTCTTCAAAGAATATGTTATCCTTGTCGCGCTGGTCTCCGTTTCTTTGATTCTGATGGTATTGAACGACAATGACCAGATTCGGCAGATCCGGTCGTTAACGGTCGGCACCATCGGCGCGATTCAAACCACTTTTTCATTCATTCCGAATCTCACGGCGCTTCAGCGGGAAAACGAACTGCTCCGATCAGTAAACGTCAATCTCGCCGACGAGGTCAATCAGCTCCGCGAAGCACGGCTGGAAAATATCCGCCTTCGTTCGATGATTTCTTTAAAGGAAACATCGACAACAGCATTAGTCGGTGCCAAAATCATTGCTAAGAATCTCAATCTCCTCCGCAACACGCTTACACTGAATGTCGGATCAAACGACAGCGTGCAGATCGGAAACCCCATCGTCACCGGCGAAGGCCTCGTCGGCAGAATCGTCGCAGTCAGTGCCAACTATTCCATCGGTCAAATGATTGTCAATGTCGATTTTCGGGCGAGCGCGAAAATTCAGCGGAGCCGGGTGGACGGCATTATTGCATGGGACGGAAAGATCTTATTGCTTCAAAATGTGGCAAAAACGCAGGATGTGAAGGAGGGCGATGCCGTCATTACGTCGGAATACAGCAATGCGTTTCCTCAGGGAATAAAAATCGGCATCGTTTCAGCGACGCATGAGATACCGAACAGTCTCTTCAGAAGAATCGAAGTAATTCCCACCGTAAATTTAACTCAGACCGAAGAAGTCTTTGTCATGAATTATGTTCCGAGTCTGGAACGTATGGCGCTGGATCTGATGCGCCGGTAGTTACTTCCGCAGTGCGGCGACAAGAGCGTCCATATCGTCCGGAAGCGCACTCTCAAACCGCATAATTTTTTTTGTGGCAGGATGAAGAAAGCCGAGTTTCCGCGCGTGGAGCGCCTGACGCGGCATCAGGGCCAGCAAATTTTTTACCCGCGCCTTTTTCTTCCCGTCAATTCCGCCGGACACGATTTCCCTCCCTCCATAAGTAGCATCGCCGAAAACAGGATGGTGAATGTGGGAGAGATGTGCTCTGATTTGGTGGGTTCGTCCCGTCCGAAGCGTGATTTTCAGAAGCGTTAAAAAATCGAACTCCTCAATCACCTCATATTCCGTCACTGCCTTTTTTCCCTCCGGCGTGACGGCAACTTTTTTTCTGTCGCTTTTACTCCGGCCGAGCGGCAAATCGATCACACCGGCAGGTTCCGCAAATATCCCCCACGCCACAGCGTAATACTCCCGCTCGGAGGTTTTTGCCGCAAATTGTTTTGCAAGTTTTTGATGCGTTGTTTCATCCTTCGCAACCACCAGCAATCCGCTCGTATCCTTATCCAGCCGGTGAACGATGCCCGGCCGCACCAGATCGATCTGCTCATCTTCATCGGCATGCAGCAGAGATAGTTTTTCGGTGTGGTGCATCAATGCATTCACCAACGTACCGGAATAGTTTTTATAGGCGGGATGCGTCACCATCCCTGCCGGTTTGTTCACAACCAGAAGGAATTCGTCTTCAAACACAATCTCCAGCGGAATCGCTTCTGCTTTTACTTCGGGAGGATCTGGACGGGACAAATGCACTTCAATCCGGTCGCCGGGAAGCAGCATGTAACTCGGCTTTACAGACTTACCGTTTACAAGCACTTCATTTCGTTTGATGGCATCCTGCACTTTATTCCGCGTGGCATTTTCCGTATGGGAGGTCAAATAAACATCAAGACGTTCTTTTGTCTGGCCGGGCGGTATGAGGATCTCGAAGTGGTTCTTCATGGCGGATGATCGTGATAAAAAACAATGCCCGCCGCAGCGAGCATTATTTTCAGACAATGGAACGATATTCGGTTACGCGGACGGAGTGGATTCGGTCGTCGATTCGGAAGAGACAACCGACGACGTTTCCACAACCTGAATGTTCGCATCCTGTTCCACCAGAGACCGATGGAAGATCAGCATCATCAGGACGCCGACCGTTACCGCCGCATCGGCAATATTAAATACCCAAAAACGGGTGAGATACAATCCCCAAAAATCGATGTTGATGATGTCGACATCAATGAAGTCAACGACTTTTCCGTGAAACAATTCCGATTCGCCGTACAAAACACCGTAGAATGTTCTGTCAATAAGATTTCCGATGGCGCCGCCGAGAATAAGAGCAAGCGATAACCGGAACAATAATGTTTCGGTTCTCATGACATAAAGATAAAGCAATATTCCTGCGCTCGCTGCAATGGAAAACAACGTCAGGAACAATTTTCCGTCCACGACCTCTATGCCGAACGCCATCCCCGGATTTTCAATGAAAGTAATCCGAAGAAAATCACCGAGCACAGGAAACGAACTGCCGAGCGGCATCCCTTTAAGGGATATTCCCAACGATGGCAGGTCGATTCCTTTGACGAACAACTTCGTAATCTGATCGGCAATGACAATAAATACCGTTAAAAAAAGAACTCGCACGGTTACATCGATCCTTTCTTGAGCTTCTTGCAATCAATGCAGAGTTGTGCATGCGGAACGGCCTCAAGCCGTGCTTTCGGGATCAATTTCCCGCAATTAATGCAGAATCCGTAGGTTCCTTTGTCAATCCGTTTCAAGGCATCATCGAGGTAATTCAGAAATTTCCCTTCCCTCGATGCAAACAGGAATGTTTTTTCCCTCTCCATCGCATCAGTTCCCTGTTCCATATGAGTTGAATAGGTGGAATTCTCGCTCGCGTATTCACCCGTCGTTACATCCATCATACTTTCCTTCAGAATCGCCAGCTCTTCCAGAATCTCCTTTCGCTTCTCCGTGATGATTTTTTTGAAATGAGCGAGATCCTTAACGCTGAATCCCTTTACCGATTTCTTCTTCACCGGCTTTACCGGAGCAGCGCTCGATTTTGCCGCCGACGCCTTCGCACGATTCGTTTTTTTCGGCGTTTTTGATTTTGCTTTACTGGTGATTTTTTTTGCCATTGTAGTCCTTTTCGAAAATGACAATGAGATGATTTACACTTTTACAATACTGATTTGACATTCAATTCCGTTGATATCCTCGGTAACGGCATTGCCGTTGAGCGAGTCTTTCTTCAAGCCGACGGAAAGCGTTTCGCTGTTGATATACGGAGCGCTGGCGATCAATGCCGCTGCCAGTTCTTCGCCGGAATTGAAAACGATCGAAATCCTGTCCGTTATCTCCAAACCCTTTTCCTTCCTCAGATTCTGCACACGGTTGACGAATTCCCTCGCGAAACCTTCCGTTCGCAGTTCCGGCGTTAACTCCGTATCCAATGCGACGGTGATATTCCCTTCCGTCTCGACTATCCATCCTTTAATATCTTCGGCAATGATGTCAACATCCTCGCCGACAATCGAGATTTCCGATCCGTCGAACGGAATAGTTACAGTCCCTCCGCCATTCAGCATTCCGATCATTTCCGGCGTGAATGATCGAATTGCTTCGGCTACTTTAGCCGTCCCTTTTCCGTATTTTGCGCCGAGAACTCTGAAATTCGGTTTTATTTTATAGGTGATGATGTTTTGATCGATCGATGCTTCCAATTCCTTAACGTTGATCTCTTCTAAAATGATCCCTTCAATGGACTTCATCAATTGATATTCCGAAGTATCCTTCACGGGAACAAGAATTCTTTTCAATGGCTGACGCACTTTTAAGTTGGATTTCATTCTCATTGCCCGCACCAGGCCGACAATGCGAATTGCCCGTTCCATTCTCATTTCAAGCGCTCTGTCGATCGCGGCAGCATCCGGTTGCGGAAGCATGGCAAGATGAACGGAAGCATGGCGCTCTTTGCCGGTCGCAGTATTCAGGTTTCTGAACAGTTCGTCCGCTAAAAACGGTGCAATCGGTGCAGTCAATTTTGTGATCGTGTCGAGACATTCATACAATGTTTGATACGCAGCCGTTTTGTCCCTTCCCCGTTCGCTTTTCCAAAATCGGCGTCTGTTCCGGCGGACATACCAATTCGACAGGTTGTCCAGCGTAAAATCGGTGATTGCCCTCGATGCGCGGGTCAGATCATATTCATCCATGTACCGCTGATAATTTTTGATCAACGAATTCAGCGAGGATATAATCCACCGGTCAATTTCCGGCCGTTCTGCCGCCGGGATCACCGGTTCACTGAAATCAAATCCGTCGATGTTCGCATATAACGCAAAGAAGGAATATGTGTTGACGAGCGTACTGAAAAATTTTCTCTGAACCTCTCCTATTCCTTCCTCGTCAAACAAGGTCGGACGCCATACCGGGGACTGAGAAACGAGATACCACCGAGTGGCATCCGCTCCGTATTTATCGATCAACATGAAGGGATCAACGGTATTCCCCTTCGACTTCGACATTTTTTGTCCGTTCTTGTCGAGAATCAATTCGTTGACCAGAACGTTTTTGTATGCCGGCTGGTCGAACAGAAATGTTCCGATGGAATGGAGTGTATAGAACCATCCCCTGGTCTGATCAATTCCTTCGGAAATAAAATCTGCGGGATATGCGTTATCGAAAATCTCTTTGTTTTCAAAGGGATAATGCCATTGCGCAAACGGCATGGCACCTGAGTCGAACCATACGTCAATCAATTCCGGCGTCCGTTTGAGATAAGCTCCGCCGGCTGTTTTAAATGCGAGCCGGTCCACCGTCGGCTTATGCGGATCAAGCGTTGCAATATCCTTTTCGGAAAATATCGTTCCTGTCGGTTGACCGTTCTCATCAAGCCATTCCGCACCGATCAGTTCATTGAAACTCCCGATACACTTCATTTCTTTCCCGTCCTCGGAAACCCAAATCGGCAACGGCGTGCCCCAATAGCGGTCCCGGGACAGCGCCCAATCTTTATTTTCTTCAAGCCAGTTGCCGAATCGTCCTTCGCCCACTTCACTCGGAATCCAATTGATCTGCTTGTTCAGTTCGATCATTCGTTTGGCATATTTCGTCGTGCTGATGTACCACGATGTCCGCGCATAATAAAGCAAGGGTGACGAACAGCGCCAGCAATGAGGATAACTGTGAAGATATTGCTCCTTTTTATACAGTATATTTCTTGACTTCAGATTCTGCACAATGTCGGCATCGGCATCTTTCACAAACTTGCCGCGGAAATCAGTGACGGCATCTTCGAATTCCCCGGACTTGTTAACGGGATGAATTGTCGGCAATCCGTATTTCCTGCATGTCTGATAATCATCTTCGCCGTATGCCGGCGCCATGTGAACAATTCCCGATCCCGAAGCTGTCGTAACGAAAGCTCCTTCAACAACGTACCAGCCTTTTTCCTTCACTTCATGATAGTTGAATATCCGTTCGTATTCTTTTCCCAGAATTTCTTTTCCTTTGAATTCGGCAACAATCGCATATTGATCTTTCAGCACTTCGAGCCGGGCTTTTGCCAGAATCAGAAACTCACCCGTGGGCGAAGTGGAATCTCCGTCAACGGCGAGCAGTTCGACTTTCACGTAATCGATTTCCGGATGCACGGCAAGCGCAACATTGGAAATCAAAGTCCAGGGCGTTGTCGTCCAGACCAGAAAATACGTGTTGGTTTCGTTCCGCACTTTCATTTTTACGTACACGCTCGGATCTTTTACATCTTTATATCCCAAGGCAACTTCATGTGAGGACAACGGTGTTTCGCACCGGGGACAATACGGCTGGATTTTATATCCCCGGTAGATCATTTCCTTCTTATAATATTGACTCAGCGCCCACCAGATGGATTCGATGTAATTATTTTCAAACGTCACATACGGCTGATTGAGATCGACCCAGTATCCCATTTCCCGTGTCAGCGTTTCCCAATCCGTCTTATATTTCCAGACGGATTCGCGGCAGAGCGCATTAAATTTTTCGACGCCGTACTCCAGAATTTCATCTTTATGCTTGATGCCGATCTGCTTCTCCACTTCGATCTCTACCGGAAGCCCATGCGTATCCCAACCCGCTTTCCGGTGCACTTGAAAACCGTTCATGGTTTTATACCGGCAGAATGCATCCTTCAACGTTCTCGCCATAACATGATGGATTCCCGGCTTTCCGTTTGCCGTCGGCGGACCTTCATAAAACGTGTACAGCGGTTTTCCGTTTCTGGAGGTGATAGATTCTTCAAAAATCTTATTCTTATCCCAGAATTCAAGAATCGCTTTTTCAACATCAGAGTAAACTACTTTATCGTTCAGTTCTTTAAACATTCGCTATAATCTCGTGACAACTTCTTTCATGATTGAGGTTAATTTTGGCTCGGCCGAATTGGCGACGGCAATGACCTCCTGAAGAGAAACAGGTTTGAGCGCGTCGGGAAAACATTCGTCCGTTACTATCGAGAATCCGAGCACGTTCATTGATTGGTGCACGGCAACGATTACTTCGGGTACGGTTGACATTCCCACAACATCGGCTCCGATTCCGCGCAGAAAGCGGTATTCCGCTCTCGTTTCCAAATTAGGGCCAGAAACTGCAACAAAGACCCCTTTTTGCACTCTGATTTTCAAATCAAGTGCAACAGTCTCGGCAAGGGCGATCAACGCTTTCGTGTACGGTTCGGTCATATCGGGAAACCGGGGTCCCAGTGAATCGTCGTTTTTTCCGATCAACGGATTATCACCGATCAGATTGATATGATCGGTGATGAGCATGACATCACCTTTCGAAAAGAGCGGATTCATCCCGCCGGCTGCATTTGAGATGAGCAATGTCGAAACACCGAGGAATTTCATCAGTCGGACAGGAAATGTCACCTGCTGCATGGAATATCCTTCATAATAATGAAATCGTCCCTGCATGGCGACAATGCTCTTCCCGCCGAGCGTGCCGAAAATCAATTTGCCCTTATGCGATTCGACAGTGGAAACCGGAAAATGCGGAACATCCGAATAGTCAATGACCCGCTCAACAGCGATCTCATGAACAAGTCCTCCCAGTCCGGTGCCGAGGATAATTCCGATCGTCGGGGTTGCTTCGGTCTTGCTCCGGATAAACTTCAGTGCATCCTGTATGTCGGATAGTGTTGAGCTCATTATAATTTTTTCAGTACGTCATCAATCCTGAATTGTTCCTTGCCGGTTCCCTGACTGTGATCCCGCTTGTTCAGTTCTTCATCTGCCTCAAGCGCTTTGATTAATTCAACTTCGGAGTTCAACAGAACTTTCAACCGGCTGACAAGCGCTTCTTTTTTTGCACGAAGACTGGTCACTTCCTCCTTCGCCCGCATCACTTCCATCCGCGCATGATCCACGATCTGACTTGCTTTTAATTCGGATTCCTGAATAATCAATTCCCCCTCTTTTCTGGCATTGTCGATGGTTCTGGCGCTGTTTTCCTGCGCCTGCATCAACACCTGCTGAAGATCGCGTTCTTTCTGTTTGTAATCGCGTAATTGCACTTCGCTTTCTATGCCGAGCTCACGCATCTCTTTCAATTGTTTCAAAAGATCTGAAAATTCAGCGGACAGGGTATCCAAAAACGCATCGACTTCAACAGGATCATATCCCCGAAGTACTTTTTTGAATTCCTGTTTTTTGATATCCAATGGAGTGAGTTTCATACTTCCTCCTAGCTAATTGAGATGTTGTGAACGGGCTCCGAAAATCGCCGTACCAATTCGAACCATTGTCGAACCTTCTTGAATTGCAATTGCGTAATCGTGCGACATACCCATCGAGAGAATTGTTAAGGGCTGATGTAATGACCCTCCGCTGTTCGCCTCATCAAAAAGAGATTTAAGCAGACGAAACGCCGCTCTCGACTGATCAGCATCGTCCGTAAACGGCCCTATCGTCATTAATCCCCTAAGGTTGACATAGGAATATGCCGTTACGTTCCGCATCAGATCATGGGCCTTTTCAGCTTCCACGCCAAACTTCGTCGATTCTCTCGATGTATTGACTTCAATGAGTACATCGATTTTTCTCCCAAGCTTTTCACCCCTCTTATGGATCTCCCGTGCTACACTTTCGCTGTCGACAGAATGTATCAAATGGACCCATTCTGATATATATTTTACTTTATTTGTCTGAAGGTGGCCGATAAAATGCCAGCGGATGTTTCTCTCTTTCAGCAATTCCTTCTTTCGCACCAGCTCCTGCACATAATTTTCACCGAAATCTACGCAACCGGCATCCAGTGCTTCTGAAATACTATCAACGCCAAACGTCTTACTTACGGCAATTAATTGAACTTCTTTGGGATTTCTGCCGGCTTGAAGACAGGCATTTTCAAGCTTTTTGCCAATATTTTGAATATTTTCGGCTATCATCCTTAAAGAATAAGTAGAAATATAATTCATTATCCCACTAAAAACAATAAACATCGGTAAAATGGAAATGGACACCGATTAAAGTGTCCATTTCCATTGATAGAGATCTCAGTATCTAATTTTTATTAAATCAGGCGGGCGGTTT
>CAZQSI010000003.1:16189-33953 GCA_964596155.1 uncultured Chitinophagaceae bacterium | reverse complement strand
AAGGTAAGATCCACGGTATGATACGCAACCGTGGGAAGATTATCGATACTGTAAAAGAGTGTAACATCTGCTTTTTCGAGTTTTGATAACCAGGACGCATATTCAATGGCGGACAACGATGCCGGTGAAAGATCCGTCGTCACCATGATGTTTTTAATTGAAATCATAACAATTCTCCTCTCACGGTTTTCAGACAGAGATTGTTGCTATTCTCTGCATCTCATCCCGCAATGCTGAAAGCCGTTTGTTGACCTCTTTAATTCGCTGTCCTATTTTTTTATAATCTAGCGGATATTGCGGATGATCCTCGTAATATTTGAGAACCTTTTCCACTTCCAGTGAAAGAGCTTCGATGGCTCGTTGTTCTTCGATGAGCGGGGTGATGATATTGTTCAGAGACGACATTATGCTCCCCCCTTTGTTTTGTTTGAGAAACTGAACCATCGTTCAAGATCTTCCCGAACGCTTGGATGGGCGATGGAAATCAATGCTTCAGCCCGTTGTCTGAGTGTCTTTCCTTTCAACATCGCTATGCCGTATTCCGTTACGATGTATTCAACATCGCCCCGTGTTGTCACCACCCCTGCTCCATCCTTTAACGTAGCTGTGATGCGGGAAAATGCGCCGTTTTTGGACATGGACGGAAGTGCAATGATTGCTTTACCGTTTTTCGATGCGCACGCACCACGCACAAAGTCCAATTGACCGCCAAATCCGCTGTAGATTTTCGTCCCGATGGAATCCGCACACACTTGTCCGGTAAGATCCACTTCGATGGCGGAATTGATGGAAACCATTTTATCGTTTTGCGCAATGATAAACGGATTGTTCGTCACATCGGTCGGCAGCAGGGAGATGTCGCGGTTATGATGCGCAAACTCATACAGTTGTTTAGAACCGAGAACGAACGTCGCAATGGATACTCCGGGATACAGCGTCTTTTTGGCATTGGTAATAACTCCTTTTTGAAGCATCTCCATCATACCGTCGGAGAACATTTCCGTATGAACGCCGAGATCTTTCTTGCCGTCCAGCGCACTCATAATGGCGTTCGGTATACCGCCGATGCCGAGCTGTAGCGTGGAGCCGTCTTCAATCAATGGCGATATGTATTCTGCAATCTTTAATTCTATTTCTCCGATGGCTGGTCTGGGAAGTTCAAACAGCGGCTCGGTCCTTTCCACGATGTAATGAATCTTGGAGACAGGGATGAGCGAATCACCGTAGGTGAACGGAACCGACTCGTTCACCTGAGCAATAACAATTTTTCCGTTATCAATGGCCGCTTTCGATGCCGCGCATTCGACGCCGAGACTTACAAATCCTTCGCTGTTCGGAGGTGAGACCATCACATATACCACATCCAGCGTAATTATTTTTTTGTAAAACAGCGACGGAATTTCATTGAGAAAAACAGGCAGATAATCAGCCCTGTGCTGCTGGATCGCTTTACGATCCGCTCCGCCGACAAAAAAGGAGACATGCCGGATATGCTCGCGCATTTCCACTTCGAAAAACGGATCATCACCCATCAGCAGCAGATGATAAATCGATACATTCTTTAATTCATTTTTCCGTTTTGCAAGAACTTCCAGGAATGATTTCGGCGATGCGGCGTTGCCGCTGACAAAAACGTTGTCGCCGGAGGAAATAAGAGACGCCGCATCATCAAGCGAAATGCTTTTCGACTTGTGGACTGTATTCCAGATCGGATGAAAATCTCTTTTCTGAGTTGTTTGTTCTGCTGTTGCAATCATACATTAATCCATTGGTCTGTCGTATTTGTAACTCTGAATGCCGGAGCACAACTCTGCGGCTGCCGGGTATCAAGAGTTCTGAAAAATTAATCTGTCGATGTTCGATTGCTCAGATTCAGTTTTTATTTGTGAGTTGAAAGTTAAATTTTATTGCAACCCACACCTGAACCGGACCGCTGTTCATAATTGCGGGAGTGAACTGATACTTCATTGCTGCTTTTATCGCCTCTTCATTAAAGATCGCACCGCCGTTTTCTTTTATCACAACTACTTTTTTCGGTGCCCCTGTTTTGTCAACGAGAATTTTAACCCAGACAGCTCCTTCAATGTTTGCTCGCCGGGCTATTTCCGGATATTCAGGTTTTTCAGCATATACCACCTGAGGAGGTTTTTCGACAGGAACAAAATCATTCATTCCCGGTTCATCGTTTTCTATCCGAACATCCTCTTCGATCCGGATGGTCGATCCGCCGATCTCTTCGCCGTCACTCAGCACTGTGCTTGTCACCGCGCTCATTTCCAACTGTGTCGCAATTGTCTGCTCTGGATTTATTTCTGCATCGGGAACGGGAACAGGTGTCCCGATGTTCGGTTTTCCGATCTTGGCAACTCCCACCACCGGAGCTGAAAGCGAGTTTGTGATGGACGGAGGAGGTCCCAGGTCGCTGTATTTCAATATCCTCACATTCATCACCGGTTCATCTTCTTCCAAGCTCTGATAATGAACGACGCCGTAATACAATCCGATCAGTGCAAAATGAAACAGCGCAGAAACAAGCAAACCGCGCTCCAGATTGATGCCGAGTAACCGCTTTAATTCATTCCTTGCAGACGAAACCGAATATGATGTCGAAACAACGGCAACCGACGGCGTGCGCTTCAAATGAATTTTGAACGGCAGGGGATGATGAAATAGATGATTCATACGATCCTCCTTTCTCCACACCACAGAGATAAAATGCAAAGAGTGTACCGTAAGAAATCGTCTATTTTGTTATAAATTACGCTGTTTTTGGGTTTTGGTGTTTCAAAGGTGGGAAAAACATATATCGATTCTTATTCGTGGGAGGATGATACCTGACCTGCCTATCGGATTACACTCGTAATCCGATAGGCATTGAAGTCATAAAAATTCCGGAGACATCTCCCACTTTTCCGGAGACCGCCAGACCTGCGAGAGCAGCATCTCCCTTATTAACATGAATTCTTTCGGCAGTTTATCGTATAGCTTGATGAATAATTCTTCATGCGACAAAATTTCACGTTTCCAGAGCTCTTTATCGACCGCCATTAATTCATAGAATTGTTCCTGAGTGATGTCGTGCCAGCCGGTAAAATCCATGTCCTCATATCTCGGCATCCAGCCGATGGGGCTTTCAATTGCAAATGCTTCACCGTGGACGCGGTTCACGATCCACTTCAGCACTCTCATGTTTTCTCCGAATCCCGGCCAGAGGAAATTCCCGTCCGCATCTTTTCTGAACCAATTCACGCTGAAGATACGCGGCGGATTATAAATCTCCCTGCCGAGTTTTAACCAGTGATTGAAATAATCGGACATATGATATCCGCAAAACGGCAGCATGGCAAACGGATCTCTGCGGACTTCGCCGATCGTTCCTGCCGCTGCGGCGGTGGTTTCTGAACCCATCGTTGCAGCCATATAGACGCCGAAATTCCAATTGATCGCCTGACTGATGAGCGGAATTGTCGTACTGCGCCTTCCTCCAAAGATGAATGCACTGATCGGCACACCTTGCGGATTCTCCCACTCGCTGTCCATTGATGGACATTGACTGGCTGGCGCCGTAAACCGTGCGTTGGGATGAGCTGCTTTCGTTCCGCTCTTCGGTGTCCATTCCCTCCCTTGCCAATCTGTCAATCGATCCGGAGGATTCTTCGTCATCCCTTCCCACCAGACATCGCCATCGTCCGTCAATGCCACATTGGTGAATATTGCATTCTTTTCCATTGATGCCATTGCATTCGGATTTGTCTTTTCCGAGGTGCCGGGCGCCACGCCGAAAAATCCGGCTTCAGGATTGATTGCATACAGTTTTCCGTCATGCCCCGGCTTGATCCAGGCGATATCGTCTCCAACCGTCGTTACTTTCCATCCGGCAAATGACTTCGGCGGGATCAGCATCGCAAAATTTGTTTTCCCGCACGCGCTCGGAAATGCAGCAGCAACGTATGTTTTTTGACCTTCCGGCTCTTCCACGCCCAAAATCAGCATATGTTCTGCCAGCCACCCCTCGTCCCTTGCCATGGCGGAAGCGATCCGGAGTGCAAAACATTTTTTTCCAAGCAGTGCATTTCCGCCGTATCCGCTTCCAAATGACCAGATGCTCCGCTCTTCCGGAAAATGGACGATATACTTATGATCTTTATTGCTCGGCCACGGCACATCTTTTTGACCTTCTGTCAACGGCATACCCACAGAATGAACGCATGGTACGAATTCACCCTGTTTCCCCAGCACATCATACACTTCTTTTCCCATTCTCGTCATGATTTTCATGTTGACCACAACATACGGCGAATCCGATATTTCTACTCCGATGTGCGCTATGGCGGATCCAAGCGGACCCATACTGAAGGGAATAACGTACAATGTCCGTCCGATCATGCAGCCGTCGAACAGTTTATTCAGCGTGACTTTCATTTCCTTCGGATCGACCCAATTGTTTGTCGGTCCTGCATCCGAATGCCGTCTGCTGCAAATATATGTTCGATCTTCAACGCGGGCTACGTCCGTCGGATCGGAAAGCGCAAGATAACTGTTTGGACGTTTTTTGGGATTAAGTTTTTTGAATGTACCCGCTTTTACCATGTTCTCGCAGAGCAGATCATACTCCTGCTGGGATCCGTCACACCAATGAATGTGATCGGGTTTTGTAAGAGCGGCAATTTCTTTCACCCACTGTTTTAATCTGTCATGTTTTATATAGGAGGGAATTTCCATGTTCAATTCCTTTGAGAAGTGAGGGGGTAGAACATTATACACTATGATACGATTATTTTGCCGGGGATTCAACGCATCGATCGCGTGGCTGCTTCCGCATAATTATTTTTCCTTCAGCGGAATTCCAAGTTCTTCAAATTTACGGTAAAGGGTGGAAAGGCTGAGTCCGAGATCTTTTGCAACTTTTTCCTTGTCGCCGCTGTGATTTTTCAGTTTTTGTTCAATATACCGCCGTTCAAACATATGCACGGCATCCCTCAGCGACTGCGATGAATAATCGATGACGGAAATCTGGGCGCTCGCCTGGAGTTCTTCGGGAAGATGATGAACATCGATCATTTCGGCGTCGCAAAAAATCATTGCCCGCTCCACGATGTTCTGTAATTCCCTGATTTGACCTTTCCATTGATGATTGACGAGTGCGCTCATTGCCTGATTGGTGATCCCCTTGATCGATTTCCCCATTTCGGTTCTGAATTTTGAAATAAAGGAATTCACCAGCAGCGGCACATCCTCAGACCGTTCGCTCAGTTCCGGGAGATGAATTTCTACAACGTTTAAGCGGTAAAACAAATCTTCTCTGAATTTCCCGCGGCCGATTTCTTCTTTGAGATTTCTGTTGGTCGCTGCTACGATGCGCACATTGATCGGGATGGTTTCATTGCTTCCGACAGGAGTGATTTCGCGCTGTTCGAGTGCCCGTAGCAATTTCGGCTGGAGATGCAGCGGCATCTCGCTGATTTCGTCCAGCAGGAGCGTCCCTCCTTCAGCAGCTTTAAAAGCACCGTCTTTATCGCTAGTAGCTCCTGTGAATGAACCTTTTTTATGTCCGAACAGCTCGCTTTCAAACAGCGTTTCAACAATGGCTCCGCAATTGATTGCATGAAACCGCTTGTTATTTCTTTTGCTGTGCGTGTGAATTGCTCTGGCTACCAGCTCTTTCCCTGTGCCGCTTTTCCCGGTAATCAGCACAGTTCCATCGGTTGGAGCGACTTTTTGTATGTCGGAAAAAACCTTTTTCATTGCATCGCTTTGTCCGATGATGGAAGAAAAGTCAAAATTTCTGTTTACCTCCTGCCGCAGCATCGTATTTTCGAGCACCAATTCCTTGTACTCGAATAATTTTTTAATACGAAACAACAGATCATCAAATTCAATCGGCTTTAAGAGGTAGTCGTACGCTCCTTTTCGGATTGCCGCAATGGCGGTTTCGATTGATGCATACGCGGTTATCATAATGACAAATGTATGAGGAAACCGCTCTGATATTTTGTCCATAAGATCCGGCCCGCGGAGTTCGGGCATTTCAATATCGGTGATAACTAGATCAAACATGTTATCATTCAATAATTTTAACGCCACGGCGCCATTTTCCGCATTCCGAACAAAGTAACCTTCTTTTTCCAATACAAAGGTAATTGAATCACGGATGATCTCTTCATCATCAACAACAAGAATTTTTTTCTTCATTTACATTCCTTTTATCGGTAAACGAACAACGAACGTAGTGTGCTTTCCTTCTTCGCTCTCCACATGAATATCCCCGCCAAAATTTCTGATAATCCCCAGACTTACCCAGAGTCCCAAACCGGTCCCCTTGCCCACTTCTTTCGTTGTAAAAAATGGATCAAATATCTTTCCTATGTTCTTTTCGGCAATTCCCGTGCCATTATCGGTAATGCTAATTTCGACCTTTTCATCCGATTGTTTTGTCATAATTGAGATTGAAGACTCTGTTTTTCCCACAATTGCGTCTACGGCATTCATAAGAATATTAAGAAAGACCTGAAGTACTTGATCATGGACGGCATTCACAAACGGAAGGTTTTCCTCGAGAGCAACATTGAGTTTAATCGAACGTGCCTTTTTCCCGTACTGAACAATGTTAATTGCCTCACGCAATACAAGATTAACGCTTACCTCCTTCACTTCATGCGTTGAGGGGCGGGAAAAATCGACCAGTTCTCTGATAATTTTCGCAATGCGGTTGATTTGGTTTTTCACCAGTTCGAGTTTTTCCTGAACAAAGTCATCGTTGGATTGCCTTTGCACTACCTGGACGAGAGAGGATATTGATGTCAAAGGGTTGCCTACTTCATGCGCAATTCCTGCTGCGAGTGTTCCGAACGTTTCCATTTTTTGAGAGCGGACAACCTGCCGTTCCAATATCTTTTGTTCGGTAATATCTCTGTGTGCCCCCAGAAAACCGACCACTTTCTTATCATCACTGATGATCGGAGAAATAACAAGCTCTGTATGAAACAATTCGCCGTTTTTTCTTCTGTTTTGCAGCTGTCCTACCCACTGCTGACCGGCATTGATTTTCACCCAGACTTTTTTCCAGAAATCTTTTCCATGTTTACCGCTGCTTAATTTGCTTGGATTATGACCGATCAATTCCTCCTTAGTAAACCCCGTGATGTGCTCAAACGCCGGATTTACATATATCATTTTCCCTTCCGCGTTCGTGATCTGAATAGGATTAACCGTTCGGTGAATCACCTCGGAAAAGCGAAGCAACTCCAATTCTTTATCATATTGTACCGTTATGTCTTTCACTACGACAAGATAGTATGTGGTACTTTCCGAATTTACCGGTAATATGGTAACTTCGGCAAAACAATGATCCTCCGGAGTGAAGAAAAAGTCTGATCGAAACGGAGGCGATTTCGTTTTGATGGCTTTTTTAAAGTATTCTTTCCCCTTCAGGGAAAAACATTCGAGCAAAGTGTTGTTGGAGAGCTGTTTCATGCGGGAACGCGCATTCATATCCAGAATCGTCATGTTTTTATCGACGATGAAGGTATAGTCTCCCCATTCATTAAAAATGGATTGATAAATTTCGGGGGTAAGTGTCATAGGTTTTAGGTGTGTTGATATTTGAAAACTACAACAATTTCGCTCCGTTTTCAAATGGCAATTATAGATAGATCATTCACGTCGGTGTGACCGGGGAAGGCAGATGGGCTCATCGTTGCAGGTATCATTCAAACTGCCATCAATGAGTAAAAGATGATCATGCAGACAGGATCATGGAACGCATCGAAACGGATCCCATATCGAATTGGTCGTTGAAAAACGAAAGGAGATCTTTCTTGTGCTGAACGCCGAGAACATAGAGCAAAGGAAGAAAATGATCGTACGTCGGATGGGCAAGTGACGACAACTGTCCCAAGCGTTGAAAATTGACAATTGCACCGTGATTTCCCGATTCGATCCACTTCTTTATGGTCGCATCGAATTCAACCGCCCAGTCATACGGCTGCGAATTATTTTGAAAATTCACTTTTTGAAGGTTATGGACGATGTTGCCGCTTCCGATAATCATGACACCTCGATCTCTCAGCGCCGAAAGATCTTTAGCCAGTTCGTAGTGGTACGACATCGGTTTCCCGTAATCGATACTCAATTGGTAGACAGGAACATCCGCCTGGGGATACATCCTTTTTAATACGCTCCATGTTCCGTGATCAAAACCCCATTCATCATCCAAATGAACATGATGCTGCAGCAAGAGTTGTTGTGTTTCTTTCGCAAATTGCGGCGCTCCCGGTGCATTGTATTGAACAGCATATAATTCCGGCGGAAACCCTCCAAAATCATGAATCGTTTTCGGCCGTTCAACCGAAAGCACACGAGTCCCCCGGGTCAGCCAATGCGCCGAAATCGAAAGAATCGCTTTCGGTTTTGGCAGCGATTTTCCCAATTCTATCCACGCATGACTGAATGAATTATCCTCAATCGCATTTAAAGGATTGCCGTGACCGACAAACAGCAGCGGCATCCGTTCTGTCGGTGTTGTTTCATCGGTTATGCGGTATAAATCACTAAGTTCCATCGCTATTTTTCTGTTTGCTGAGTTTCGCGAATCAGTTCAGCGATACTGCCGGAAATGTTGCACCAGCCATATCATGAAACATTAATTCTGTGAATGTGTATGAAAAATACTTATCCATCGGTTGACGTTCCAATATGGCTTGTGCATCCAGCATCGATTCTGCCGACATCACGATCCACACTTTAGATCGGTCGGACGCAAGCGTATAACTTAAAAATGTTCTTTTCATCAGCAGTTCCACAACCATTGCACGCTGGGACGGTATGAGAGCAAAAAATTCCGGCGGCGGCGCGTACGGAAGACCAACTTCAACCATAAAGGTTTTCATGTTTTTCCTTTCATTGACCAATCATCGTTCAAACGATCATACTTCTTTCAATATGTTAGTTTGTTGTTGTCGTATCCAGATTACGCATGATGATTATTCTGCACATTGTCCTGACTGCCGTCACTTACATTATTTTCAAACGACAAGGCGCCGGAGGGACATCGTCGGACCGTTGCTATGATTTCTTCCGTCGGCGCTCCTTCCATCGTTATCCACGGTTTCTTTCGCGGATTAAATACGCTGATCAGGGACTGCGCACATTTGCCGGAATGGATACAAACATCCGGTTTCCAATGAACAGTGATATCGTTGTTTGAATATTTTTTATTGAATGTAGCCATGCACCAATCCTTGATGGTGTAAAGATCTTGACAATGCAGTTAACGCTATCAAATGATTGCGAACTATTTCTTTCGTTTCTTCGTCGATCAACAACCCATTATTATCGAATTTTTTCCTCGCTTCAGAAATATACACTTCCGGACGATTGACGGGATGCATATTCATTGACTGCAACATTGGTCTGATCGATTGCTGCATTCGAACTGTCCCCCATTTTCCGTTTGTTGCGCCCATGATTCCGACAGCTTTATTGAGCAACGGTGAAGTTTTTCCTCTCGAAGCCCAGTCGATTGCGTTTTTCAGAAGTCCCGGAATCGAATAATTATATTCCGGTGATGCAATCAGTATTGCATCTGCTGTTGACAACGTGGTTCTGAAATCTACAACGCTCTGGGGCCTTCCGGCTGAATCAATATCAGCATTATACATCGGCAGTGTTCCAATTTCAGCGATTTCAAAGGTAGTTTGCTCCGGTAACAATGACGGAACTGTCTTAAGCAGCCCCGTATTGAAAGATCCAGTTCGCAAACTACCCGATATTCCTACAATATGGATTGCTTCCGGCTTCATAATATTAAAGAGAAGCTTCGTTTAATTCAACATTGAGAGTTAATTCAATTTCTTCGCCGACAAGAAAACCGCCTGCTTCAAGCGCTGTATTCCACTTCAATCCCCAATCTTTACGATGTAGGATGGCTTTAGCTTTAAACGCTGCTACAATCTGCCCCCATGGATTTATTGCTTTTCCTTTGAATTGAGCATTCAGCACAACCGGTTTTGAAACGCCTCTCATTGTCAGGTCTCCGGAAATAGCCAAATTGCCATTGTCAATTCTCTTAACATCGCTGCTTTGAAATGTTATCACCGGATACTTTTCCGCATCAAAAAAATCTGCGCTGCGAAGATGGTTATCCCTGTCTATATTTTCTGTATTAACACTTTTTGCTTTTATCGAAACTGATATGATTGCATCGCTGAAATCATCGTTTGATGCTGATACAGTCCCTTCAAATTCTTTGAAAGTACCGGTGACTTCAGAAATCACCATATGCTGGACGGTAAAATTAATATTCGTATGAGCAACATCGATATTCCATTGTTTTCGAAGATTCACTGCTTTTTGATCCACAGATGCTGGGTTTTTCATTTAGCTATATTCCTTTTAAATAAAATGAGTTTATTGGTTTGTTTACAATATTTATGATGTAGATTCTCGAAATTGTATAAGAATGGTCAAATCGACATTTTCACCTACTGTGACACCGCCCGCTTCAATCGTACGGTTCCATGTTAGTCCCCATTCTTTTCTGGGAATCGTGGTCGTCGCTTTAAATGCCGCTACATTACTTCTGCCTGTATTGGCTGTACCTTTTAAAGTTGTTTGAAGCACAACTTCTTTGGTAACACCGCGCATCGTCAAACTCCCGTGCAATTTGTAAGTGTCGTTCCCTGTTTTTTCCATCTTCTTGCTCGTAAATGTAATAATGCTATCGACATCGGCATTGAAGAAATCGGAACTCCTTAAATGATTGTCACGCCGTTCAGTGCCGGTATCGATGCTTTTTGCTTTGATTTCCACATCAATCTTAGCATCGGTAAAATCCTGTTTTGATGCTGTCATTGTTCCATGGAAGTCCTTGAATTGACCGGTTACTTCTGTGATCATAAGATGCGCAACCGTGAAATTGATCATGGAATGTGAATTATCAATCACCCATTTTGTTTGCGCGATTGATAAAACTGTAAATAACATCGTAATTACTAACATCTTGAATGTGTTTTTCATTGTTTTTTCTCTCTTTAAGTTATTTTTATGATAATTTTTTATCTGAATAAAGTCCCAAAAACGTTAAGCTTGCCCCTAGCAGTCCGATATCTTTGAATAATCCTGACATCGCCATTTGCTGAAACATTGGGTCAGGATTTCCGAGACCGGGAACGTGTACTAACATTATTGTGGAGATAAGAAACACCGAAACTCCGATCATCGCCTCCTTAACCCATTTTTGTATGAATAAGCTGAGTGATGCAGCTATTAACCCTGCACCTGACAAGTAAACTAAAAATAGTGCACCTGGGACAAATGCCGGAATACCCATTTTCATTTGGTCGGCAAATGCAAAATGCATCATGCCAAAAACCAGAAATGGAATGGCAAACAATATCCGTGCGATTGATGTTGTGAGTATTTTCATATTGCTTCCTTGGTTTTATGATGTGGTATATTGTTTAGTTTTGTTCTAAGTGAACAACCGAGTTTTTTTAATAGTTCAGACAATTGATCTATTTCATCCTCTGTCAACACTGACCAAACTAGTTCTTCAACAATTTGAGCATGTCTGGGAAACATTTCGTTGAATTTCTTTTCCCCCTTCGGCGTTAATCGGATAATGTAGGCGCGACGGTCTTGAGGATCCTTAATACGCTCGACATATTCCAATTTTTCAAGATTATCAATTACCACGGTGATATTGCCTCCGGTCATCAGTTTTTTTGAACATATCTCACCGATTTTCATCGGACCGAGATGACCGAGCGATTCTAAAACCCCAAACTGGGGGGCCGTCAAATCGTGTTGCTCAATATCTTTTTGGGTCAGCATCGCCAATGTATCAGACGCTCTGGCTAATTTCACCCACATCGAAAGAGCCAAATCGGCCTTTTTACCATATTTTAGTGTTGTTTTCATAATATATTTTTAGTTATTAAATTACTAGTTATAATATAACTAATTAGTGATTATTTGTCAAGTAAAATCGTTCGCCGGATCAATATTTCTACTTTTTAATGATTAGATACCGTCCTGAGCGAGCGCCCAGGCAAGAATTGCGACCGCTATTCCTCCAAGTTCGAGTTCCCTAGGGTGTACTTTATCGATGGTGTCGTGGTTTGAATGATGATAATCGAAATATCGCTGAGATTCCGGGTTCACTCCGATCAGCACAGTATTGTCAGCAGTAAGCACCGAAATATCTGCACCGCCGCCCCCCTTCGTGAATTTTTCTGCTCCTACCAATTCTAATAATCCCTTGTACGAAGATATTTTTTCGAATCGAACGGAATCCGTTGAAACACCGAATCCCCGGGGTTGAAAACCGCCAGCGTCGCTTTCAATGGCGGCAATATGCTTTTCCTTTTTATTGCTTTCCCGCGCAGCATACGCTCGCGCACCTTTTAATCCGTTTTCCTCATTTGCGAAGAGCACAGCACGAACTGTCCGCTTCGGTGTTTCGCCAAGGGATCGAATAAGCCGTATTGCCTCAATACTATGAACAACTCCGCTCCCGTCGTCATGAGCCCCCGTTCCTTTGTCCCACGAATCTAGATGTCCTCCCACAAGTACGATTTCCCGTGGATACTCTGATCCTTTAATTTCTCCGATAACATTATATGAAAGAACCTCTCCTTGATCTGAAGCGCTCAATCGAATCGTAACCGTCACCTTTGAATTGGAAGCAATGAGATTGCTCAGTGCATTTGCATCGAGAGTACTGATTGCAGCAGCAGGAATTTTTGGAATGGAATCAAGATACCGCATCATGCCGGTGTGAGGTTCATCATCAATGGCGTTCGTCATCGAACGGACCAATATACCGACAGCTCCGACCTTTGCAGCTTCAATCGCCCCCTGAGTCCGTTGGTTTACCGAGCCGCCGTATGCTTGTCCGACATTGAAATGCGTTTTATCAAACGGTCTGTTATAAAATATTATTTTTCCTCTCGCTCCATCTCCCAGTTTTTTTAGTTGGTCAAATGATTGAACTTCGAGCACTTCTCCGGCAACACCATTGACCGGTGTGCCGACCGAACCTCCAAGTGCACACACTGTAAGTTCGTATTTTTTTGAACCGACAACGGCATGCGCTGATTCGATATTGCCGCGCACCCATTTAGGCACCATCACAGGTTCTGTCCACACGGAATCAGCACCGGCAGCTTTGAGTTGTCTCACTGACCATTCAACTGCTTTTTCATACCCCACTGAACCGCTGAGCCTGTGTCCAACATTGCTTGTTAAATCGTGCAACAACTCGAAAGCTCGCAGTTCCGATAGTCCGTTATTTTTCATTGTCACGGCCGCATCATAATGCCGTTGCTGAGATTTTAGAGTGTTTAGTCCGATTAAAAGAAGTAAAAGAATAGAGCCTGTTCTCATGTCATCCTTAAAGTTTTAGATTTTGGAAAGTGCTTTTTTAATTTTATTGTACGTTATTTTCATCTCTTCAGAGACCACTTTTACATCGTTCAATACCGGCATGAAGTTAGTGTCCCCGTTCCACCGCGGAACAAGATGGAAATGAACATGATCTTCGATTCCTGCTCCCGCAACACGTCCGAGATTTGCACCGAAATTAAAACCATGCGGTTTCATCACTATTCGGAGTGCGGCTATTAATTCGGAGGTGGTTTGCAAGATTTCAGCATTTGTCTCTGCAGACAGATCACTTATTTCAGCAGTCTGTTGATACGGTATAATCATTACATGACCGCTGTTGTACGGATAGAGATTCATCATCACGAAACAATGCTTTTTTCTTAACAAAACGAGGTTTTTCCGATCGTTCTTCGACTTCGCTATTTTGGTGAACAGCGATGATTTTGACCGCTTTTTCTCATTCTTGAATGTAGCGATATACCTGGATCTCCAGGGAGAAAATAGTCTTTCCATTGTTACCTCGGGGTAAATGTCGTTCTGAAGCTAAATATAGGCAGGATTTGGCAGGAAGGAAAGGATTAACAGAACGGACAAATCCGAGAATTTGTGATTGCAGAATTTGGAGTGAAGAGTGCTATTGACTCTTTTGGATTCCCCGCAAATCCCACATTAAGACGAAAAGAAAAATGCACGCTGCGCAAAAATAGACTATCTCTTTAATTTCCATAATAGACTCCTTGATTTGGTCCCCCAATATATTGAACCCGCATTAAGAGAATATTACGCGATAATTATCGAAATGTAATGAGGTCATCCCGCCATGGATGAAAGCCGGCGAAGCAAATGTGAGTTTCGCTGACGTGTATCGGCATTGTTGATTGCCACAGCAAGAGCCTTCCGTTGACCGACAAGCACAATACGCTGGCGCGCACGGGTGACCGCCGTATAGAGTAAATTTCGCTGTAGCATAATATAATGAGACATTGTCAGCGGAATAATAACAGCTTTGAATTCGTTTCCCTGGCTTTTATGGATTGTTGTTGAATATGCCAATGCAAGCTGATCCAGATCATCGAATGAATATTCTACCCGTTTCCCGTAAAATATGACAAAGAGTTTTCCATCGTCCTTATCATACCCGGCAATTCTTCCGATATCCCCGTTGTACACTTCTTTGTCATAATTATTCCTCAGCTGCATCACCTTATCATTCAGCAGGAATTTTCGTTCGGAACCTTTCCAGCATACCGTGGTATGACCGTTGAGTGTATGCTGTAAACGCTTATTCAGTTCTTTTACGCCGCACAGAGTATTGTTCATCGGCGACAACACCTGAATATCAATAAATGGATCATACTGATAATTTTGCGGCAATATAGTGGAGCATAATCCGACAATGTGTGATAATATCTTGTCCGGCGTATCGGCATCAATAAATTGAAAATCGTCGGCAAATTCCGGCTCCCCGCCGTGATTGATCGTGTGTGAATTCGTAATAATGGAACTCCGTTCTGCCTGGCGAAAAATGGTCTCAAGCCGGATCACCGAAAGCACATTGGACTCTATCAAGTCGTGAAGCACCTGTCCCGGTCCGACCGACGGAAGCTGGTCCACATCACCCACCAGAACCAACTGAGTTTCCGGCGTGAGGGCATCAAGCAGAAATCCAAACAATTGAATGTCCACCATCGACACTTCGTCAACGATAATGATATCCGTTTGGATAGGATCTTCGGCGCATTTTCTGAACATTGAACTGTTAGGATCAAACTCAAGAAGCCGGTGAATTGTCTTCGCTTCGCGATTGCTGACTTCGGACAAACGTTTCGCGGCTCTTCCCGTGGGAGCACACAGAACGTATCTCATACCCAGTTCATCCGCCAGTTCGATCATTCCGTTTACACAAAGCGTTTTTCCTGTACCCGGACCTCCCGTTAATATAGTGACCGGATTCAGCACTGCGCTGATAACAGCAACTCTCTGTTTCTCATCAAATTCGAGTCTGTGTCGCTTTTCGACATGACGCAAGGCATCGTAAAGCTTTTTCTCATTGAGGGGACGGACTCCTTTTCGCAGTAAATGCGATATCTTTTTCGACGATTGCTCTTCCGCTTCATAGAGCTTCAAAGGGAAAATTGAATCTCCTTCTGCAATTACATAGCCTGTTTCGACGGCACCGGCGATCGCACGTTCGATTTTTGCTTCATCGACGGATAAAAGGGCCGCGCCGCGTTCCGTTAACTCCTCTTTTGGCACAAAACAATGTCCTCCGGCTCGGCAGGCATCGTCCAGTACAAATCGGACTCCGGCCGTCAGACGATATGTGCTCTCTTCTTTTACCCCCATTTTTTTCGCGATTTCGTCCGCAGTGTGAAAACCGATTCCGGCAACATCATCAATGATTTGATAAGGATTCGTTTTCAGTATATTTTCCACCGCAGGTCCGTACGTTTTATAAAGCCGTATGGCGGCCCCTGTGGCGATACCGTGCGATTTCAGAAACACCATGGTGTCCTGCATTTCTTTTATTGCCGAAAGCGCCGTCCTGATCGCTTCATACTTTTTTCTGCCGATTCCATCCACGAGCATTAATTTCTCAGGATGGTCATTCAGCACCGAAATGGTTTCGGAACCGAATTTCTCCACGATCCGTTCTGCCAGAGACGGCCCGATGCCTTTGATCAATCCGGACGACAAGTACATTTCCAATCCCACTTCCGAATCAGGAAGATGAGATTCGTACGCGGTGATCGCGAATTGTTTTCCGTATTTTGCATGTGTCGTCCATGTTCCGGTGAGTGAATATTCATCCCCCACCTGAGGATTGAGTAAATATCCGACCGATGTATGCTTATCGGAACCAAACTGAAAGACACCGATAAGATATCCGTTTTCATTGTTGTAGTAAATAATCCGGTCTAATGTTCCGCGAAGGATAAATTCCTGTTTTGTGGAAGGCACTGCCATCAAATGCGCTCCAATACAGTTGAATAGACTTCTTCCGCAGACAGTAATTTCATGCATTCCATATTTTCCGCTCCTGTTCTGTTGCAGACATCGAGATGGCATGGATTGCAGGAAACATGTTTTCTCAGTGCTTTATGGGGTGAAGGATAGGGAAACCATATCAGGTCTTCTCCCGGTCCGAAAATTCCGACTGTAGGCGTACCGACTGCAACAGCAATGTGCATAACGCCGCAGTCGTTCGATACGACCGCATTACAGTGTGAATACATTGACGCTATCGTTCGTAATGGTAATATTCCAAGGGGAACGGCACCGGAGTGCGACCGGACAAATTCAACCGCCTCAATGTCGTTTGGACCACCTGTCAGAACAACCTGGATGTTTTTCTTCATCAACTTCTGCGCCAATTCCGCATATTTTTCTTTCTGCCATAATTTTGCAGGCCATGTTCCGCCAGGATGGAGCGCCACTGTCTTACGTTGAAGATTGATACCGCGCGCCGTAAGAAGCCCGGCGGCGTATTCTGTCTCTTGTTTCAATAAAAAGATTTCGGTCGTATGACTTTGCTCCGGAATTCCAATCTGTTTCAATGATTGAAAATGATATTCCACTGCCGATTTGGGCACTCCGTCATCCTTTACTCTGATAGTATACAGACGGCCGCGGCTTTTAGAATCACCGCCGATGCGAACACCTGCGCGTGTTGCAAACGTCATCAATGCCGAACGCGGATTGCTGAACAGATCAATGGCAAGGTCGTATTTTCCCCTATACATTTTCCAGTACATTGCCATCTGGTATCCGAACGAATCTTTGGAAAAGTCGAATGGGATAATTTCATTGAGATATGGATTTTGTTCCAGCAGCGTCACCGCTTTGGAGTCTCCGAGATATGCGATATGTGCATCGGGATATGCAGCACGAATTGATCGTATCACCGGGGTTGTTAGCACGATGTCTCCGATGAACTTCATACGGGTTAAAAGTATCCGTCGAAATGTCATTTTTTTCTTCTCCAACGGTCTACAAACCACTGCCAGACTGCGTCATAGACTGAATACGGGGTTAGCTCAAAAGTTTTGGAATGTTCATTTTCCCGCCGAAACTGAAATGCATGCATTCGGTCGCCGATGGGATAATACCACGTTTCGGTATAACTTCCTCTGCACTCAATATACTCCGGAACGCCGCAAATGATGTATACAATGCCCATAGCGGTCTTCGACCCATCCACACATGTTGTAAATAAAGCATTAGCTTCAATGACTTTCTTTTCAAATTCAATTTTGCGCGCTATTCCACCTCGTGATTCCCAAAATTCCATTAATTTCTCACTTTTCGCATCCCCGGAAAGTGCAGCAAGCGTGTCATATTCTTTCTCCCTCATGATGTACCTCATTGCACCAATCAC
>CAZQSI010000003.1:12687-16089 GCA_964596155.1 uncultured Chitinophagaceae bacterium | reverse complement strand
GCATATGGCGGCTGGAAATATAAAAAACTCTTATCGGCATCTCTGCTTGTGGATTGCGTAAAATATTTATGCCGAATTGTGACGGTATCTCCTGCAGTTATATGATACAATTCCTGATAGATTCCCAAGGAATCCGTCAACAGTGATATTGTATTGGGAAGTATTGGACGCAAAGAAACGCCCCCCTTATTTTTGGTCATCCCCTCAAGAAAAAGCATCGAACTTGCCGATGAGCGGCTGTCATCAAAATTCTCTGCCGTTATCGTGTCGATATTCGTGTACCGAAGCCGGGAAAGTTCGTCTATGGACCGAATTTCAATTTCATAAAATCCCGGATTGAGCGAGAATTGCTGCATATGGACGTCGAACCGCGGCGAAACCGATTCTTCGTACGTTGATACAAAGATCGGACGGTCTACTTCTTTCATCGTTATTATCTCTCCAGCGCTGTTCCTAATCAGGAATGTCATTGTATAGGATGCCGCAAATCCGCCGCGCGATTTCTCAAAACGGAGATTTCTGTACGGAAGCTGAATGTAGATATCCAACCGGCTAAGTGCATGCTCCCGCACGTTCATGATATACGATGAAAATGCGGGCGACGAAAATTTGCGAAATTGCCTCGTCGAATAGCATTCAGTTGCAGTCTGACTGCCGGAGGAACAACCCCCGATCAGAACTGCCGAAACGAGAATGAACATTCTCAAAGAAGTTCCAGGGAAACGTAATCGCACATTTCTATCCGTTCATCAAGTTCAACTGACATTCCCTCGGTGGGAGCGTAATTTTTCGCCTGCCAATAGAGACTTTTTGCATCTTCAATTCGATTGACGATAAAATAGTGATGCGCCGCCCGTCTGAGGGAAAAATATTTTAGATCGTCGGAAGTAACTGCTTTGGAGGCTATCGTAAAAAGTCGCGCACGTTCTTCGCCGGACGCTGCGGAAAAAATGGCTCTCAGGTAATGCTTCGATCCTTTCATCGAAGAACCTGTTAACGCTTCTTCCGCAATTTTGGATTTCAATGAATCTTCCATTCCGGAATAAAATAATGCGTAGAATATTTCTTGGTCCATTCCGTCGTTAAAACACTGCATTCGAAGCGCCGATGCCTCAATAAAGGATTCGGAGTAATTCATCTCCCTGACCTCCTTATATAGCACATCTGCATAATTCTCCTGACGAAGCATCATATACGCATCAGCAGCAAGAAGCATTACCGAAGGATGGTGACGAATCGGCGATGTCGAATCCAATGCCGAATAAAGCGCCGTGACATCACCCGGAAGACGTAACGCTATTTTCGCATGCAAGATTCCGCGGAAGGAGGAAATGGTAGGCGCATTCTCATATGCAGAAGAAAATTCCCGTTCGGCTTCCTGATAATTTTTTGTCCGAATTGCTTTCATTCCGTTTTGCTGCTGCTCGGCAATCCGGCGGGGGCAGGTTTTATAAAATATCGACGGATGGAAAAACATCGATCGAATCGTCTTCGGGGGAAGCTCTGAAACATCAACAGTGCGAAGAAACGCCCTCCAATCATTTGTCAACCGGTCGAGCGGCTCTCCGAATGCAGCGACGAAATTTCCGTTTGGGAACACCAGTTGAAACCTCTCGATTCCGAATCGGTCAATCAGATACCGTGAAAATGATCCGGCCGTAATATACGCAAGAGATCCGGATTGCCTTGCAAAGCCCGTATAGGTAAAAAGACTGTTAATGAATTCCAGTCCCTGCTCTCTCTCCAGGGCAGCTGCATATCGATGCGGAGAAAAGAGACCTTCATCCCAATCTGCAGCTACCGCCAATCCTTCATTTAATCCCATCCGGGTGCTTGCGCGAATGATTGGAAAACCAAATTCACCCGCCAGAATATGGACCAATTCATGCCTGAAGGTGGAGGCCATCGTCGATACGGTTAAATGTATCTGTCTGTTCCATGGTTTTGCGATATTTGTCGTCGTGGTTCCGATAAACTGCTGTTTCCAGGCGCCGTCGGGATAAACAAAAACTTCAATTTTATCTCCGCTACGGCCGCCGACACGCAGTTCTCTCGAAATTTTTTGGAAATGATATTCGGCCTCCGCTTTCGTCCTCCGCATATCCTCCGCGGCATAATCGTTTTCCCGATAATAAAAGATGAAATGTTTCGATTCGGATCTTCGGCCCAGTTTCTGTTGTATATCGGCCGAGGAATATTCAAATCCGATCTCCGCACGGAACAAATGACCGGAGATAAGCACCGCCGCGCAAACGGCGACAACGCTCCAAAGCGGTTTGTCACTCGAAATATTTCGGCGGACAGAACGGAGATTTTCCATAACACCCGCATTTGCATCATATGTTCTGAGCAGAATAAAAAAAAGCGAGAACAGCATGAATGATGCAATGATCGTAAACTGTCGGTAAATGACAAGCAGTGTTTGATCCGACAGCGTTTCATCATACGTGATGCCGGGGAAAAAGCCAAGAATAAAGTTATAGGCAAATAATTGCGGTTGGAAATACGTAACGACGACAATGTGCAATACAATGACGGAGATAATCAGATATAACAGCGCCAGCCCGTGCCGCGACAATGTGCCGGCAACCAACGCCATTGCAACGGAAAATATCATGGTGCAGTACGGAAGCAGCAGAAAATAGACAAGTCCCTGTGCAAATGCGCAGTTTTTCACAACAACTGCATTCAGAGAGATTACAATAAGAGGAATTAACAGCAACACGGCATTGACGACAATGTAGTCCATCACAACAAACAGCCATGTTCTGCGCGTCAGCGGTTTATCGCGATGCTCCCTCATAAACAGAATCGTCAGTGTTCCGCTGATACATGCTGCAGGAATCGTCATGATCGCGGCAAATTCATAGCCGAGATAATTGAAGAGAGGGATCTGCGTGAGCGCACCTGCCGCCAGAAAATATACTAATGCCGCGATCTGGATGCGGGGAGTTTTAAGATATGCAAGGAAAACACTCATCATGAGGTACAAAAGGGCTGGTGATTACATCGTCATGAGTGAGACGCTGATTCGTTAATACGAAAACGGAGAAATTCCGTTTTTATCCACAATGCTGATGATCATTGGTGATTGGTCGGGTGAAGTTGTTCCGATAGAAATCGCTTCGGAGATTCGCGAACGCACCGCATCAAGAACATGATCTTTGTCGGTATAAAATTCAACGATGGTTTCCCCTTGTTGAACCGCTTCACCGCTTTTTTTCATCAATCGGATCCCTGCTTTGGGATCGATGACATCTTCCACAGTTGTTCTCCCTCCGCCGAGCGTGATCACGGCAAGACCGAGTTCAAGCGAATCGATGGAACTGATCACTCCGTTGCGCTCCGACTGAATCTGAACGGTGTGTACGGGTTTCGGATATCGGGATGGATTCTGAAGAA
>CAZQSI010000003.1:0-12587 GCA_964596155.1 uncultured Chitinophagaceae bacterium | reverse complement strand
CTGATTGTTCATACGTTTCCATAAACGCGCCGCGACCAGTTTTAACATCAAGAACGAGTGCATCAATGCCCTCGGCAAGTTTTTTGCTCATAATGGAGCCGGCAATCAGCGGAATGCATTCAACCGTTGCCGTGACATCGCGCAGCGAATACATTTTCTTATCCGCCGGAGCGATTTCTTTCGTCTGTCCGATCATCACCAATCCGAGCGATTCGATCACTTCTTTATATTCTTGGATGCTGAGATTCGTTCGAAAGCCGGGAATGGATTCTAATTTATCGAGCGTTCCACCCGTGTGCCCGAGCCCTCTGCCGCTGATCATTGGTACGGGAACACCGCACGCCGCAACAATCGGCGCAAGCGGCAACGAAATTTTATCTCCTACGCCGCCGGTAGAATGCTTATCCACTTTCTTCCCCGGGATTCCCGAAAGATCCACAATTTCGCCCGAATGAAGCATCAATCGGGTAAATTCGGAGGTCTCATCGGCCGTCATTCCGCGAAAGTACGTTGCCATTAAAAATGATGCGATCTGATAATCCGGAACGTCTCCCCTCACGTAACCATCGATCATGCTTTTCATTTCGCTGCTCGACAATGTTCCGCCGTTTCTCTTTTTTCGGATGATTTCAACTGCATTCATGCGATTCCTGCCTTGCGTGCTCCGAGCAATATGCCGGCGATTGTTTTTCCATCCTTAATCTCTCCCGATTCAATCATTCCGATCGCTTGGCTCATGGGCATTGTGATAATTTCGATTGATGACTCTCCCTCCTCCAGCAATTGACCTTGTGAATGGAGGGACAACCCGCGCGCTAAAAAAATGTGCAGAATTTCGTCGCAAAATCCCGGTGTTGTATAAATGGATGTGATTGGTTCCCACGCGGAGGCGATGTATCCGGTCTCCTCGCGCAATTCCCGTTGGGCGCACAGAAGCGGGTCTTCATCCCGTTCAAGCTTTCCGGCGGGCAGTTCAATAATTGATTCACCGAGCGGATGCCGATATTGCCGGATTAACAATATGTCGCCGCTGTCGAGCAATCCCACAACAACTGCTCCGCCGGGATGTTCGATGATTTCCCGCTTGGTCCGGTTTCCCGAAGAATATTCCAACTCATCAACCGTCAGATCAATGATTGTTCCGCTATATTTTTTTTCGCGGCGAAGCAGTGTAAAATTCATGGTTTGAGGAGAGAACGTAAAACAAAAAATCATCCGGCGGTGCAGCGGCAACAGAAGCCGGAACACCGCGGATGAACATAATTCGTACTGCAATTAACCTTGCAGACCTCTGCTGCCCGGTTTAGTGACCGGAACGGCGGCTAGCGATTCAGGAAGCTCATCGGGATGATACGTCTGCACATCCATTTCCATGACGGAATAAAATTTTGCGTCAAAATGCGCCTTGCCGTTGCTCCGATCAACAATACATCCGATTCCCACCAGCGTTGCCTGTGCGCCGGTCACCAATGAGCACACCTCTTCAACCGATCCTCCCGTTGTCACCACATCCTCCACAACGAGCACCCGCTCCCCTTTTTTTATATCGAATCCCCGTCGGAGCTTCATCGCTCCGTTTTCCCTCTCTGCAAAAATCGTCCGGACTCCCAGCACGCGCCCGATCTCCGTGCCGACGACAATACCACCGACCGCAGGTGACACCACCACTTCGATTTCGCTGTATTCATAATGCTTTGCAATATCACCGGCGAGCAAGTGCAAATATTTCGGATATTGGAGAACTTTGGCGCATTGAAAATAGTGGGGACTGTGCAGACCGGAGGTCAGAACAAAATGTCCTTCCAGCAGCGCATCCGTATCCTTGAAAATTTGGAGTATCTGGTCTTTTGGTATTTTCATATTCTCCGTCGGGATTGTTTGTGGATTACCATTCGTCTTCGAGTTCTTCGAGTTCTTCGCGCATCTCCTTTGCCGCTTTGTCGTCTTTTGCAGCCATTGCCAGATCGATGCCGGTTCTGTACATTTTTTTCGCGACCTGGGTTTTGTTCATTTTCGATAGAAGCTGACCGAGCTGATGGTATGCAGGAATGTATTTCTCGTCCCTTCGGATGAGTTCTTCAAGAATTTCAATCGCGTTCAGCGGTTCGTTGATGCCGTTATATTCAAGAGCCAGGGCGTACCGGGAGAATGAATCGTCCGGATCTTTTTCAATCATTCCTTTCAATGTTTCTATTCTCTGTTCGCTTGCCATGAGAAAAACCTCTGGAAAAGTTAGAAAAGTGAGTTGATCACCGATGCAAGGGAAAAATCCTTTTCCGTCAATCCCCCTTCACTGTGGGTTGACAGCACCAATGTCACTTTATTCCATCGTATGTCGATGTCGGGATGATGGTCGGCTTTTTCGGATGCAATGGCAATGGATTGAACGAAGCCCATTGCCCGGATGAAATCTTTAAAGATGAACGTACGGTATATTTCCGCGCCGTTACGCTTCCACCCTTTCAGCGTCCGCATGTTCCGCGCAATCGCTGCTTCTGTGAGAAGAGCCATGCCGTTTCCCGTTAGATTTGATAGAATGAAGTTATTGAATATAAAAAAGTTTTGGTGCGGAAACCAGATATAACGATTGATTTATTCCGATTCGAATTTCAATATTCTCTTTGCTGCTGTATTTCGGTCTGTAAACACGGTACACCGCAGTTGAGGCAGTTGTTTTACGGAATCACACATCGAAAAACAGAGGTTCGAGACAAAATGACAAGTGTTTCTCCGATAATTATTGCATCACTGAATTGTCCGGGGAATTCACTTCCGATGAGTGAGGCAGGAGTTATACTCCGTAAAACTGTTCCGGAGCGATCCATAAGGAGAATCCTGTCCGGTGAAACTGCTAGAAGTATGTTGCGCGATATATTGATGCTTGACCATTTCTTACCTCCTGCCAGCGGTATGGCAGATTGAAGATTTCCAAACAGATCAAAAACCAATATTCTCTCCCCATCCAGAATGTACACATCATCATTCTCGGAAACTGTGATGTCCTTTGGATTTACAATGCCATTTTTTAGGTCATTTATTGAACCAAATGTTCTTTCAACTTTCCCTCGCACATCCAGTTTTACGCAGAAGTTATTATCGCCATCGAGAACAAATAGTTCTCCACGGAGGGAAATGGCCGCGGCGATCGGCTGAAAACGTCCCTGAACTGTAATTGTTTGATCGTCATATGATTGAATAAAATGCAGATTCTTGTCGAATCGCTGTATCCTTCTGTTATTATAGTCCACCACCGCCATATCCAGCAAAAATGACGAGGAAATATCGGTCGGAGAGTCGAGAGACTCGTTGCCCCACCCCTGTCCGCCTATGCTTCGGACAATCGAATTATTTGTTCCAACAATATTAACCGTATTGTTTCCCTGGTCGACAATCAACAGATTTCCATTCGGGAATGAAGCAATGCTGACGGCGTGGCGAAACAGCTGTGCAGATGATTCAACCATTATATAGGATGCTGAATCAGGAAGAAAGAGAAAGAAGAATACCATTGTAAGCATAAACGAATATACAAAATATCCGAAACGGGAGCATTTAAAAACAGCATGCCCCCGAAGAATCGGGGGCATGTGCATTTCGTAATGAAGAGAAGTCTCTTCCGTTATTCACGAAAGGATTACTTCATCAACATCATTTTCTTTACCTGTTCGAAAGAACCGGATTTCAAGCTGTAGAAGTATACACCGCTTGCAGCAATTTTTCCGGAAGCTTCGCGACCGTTCCATGTTGCACGGTGTGAACCGGCTTCATGAACATCATTCACAACGGTAGCAACTTTCTGTCCGAGAACGTTGTAGATAGCAATTTCAACGTTAGCACGAGCAGGAACCTGATACTCGATGGTTGTGGTCGGGTTGAACGGATTCGGATAGTTCTGGCCAAGAGCAAACTCGGCAGGAACAATTCCGTCTACAGGTTTTACGGCTGAAACAACACCGTGAGCAGCAAAGAATTTCAGCGAAACGGAACCAACCGTAACGATCCATTTGTATTTCGGATCGGCGGCTGGTGCCAATGCTGTATCACTGCGGAATTGCAATGCGCCGGCATCAAATCCAAGATATGCCGAACGGGTTGCCGGAGTGACATATTTCACACCGACGACATTCGTTCCGCCATCTTTAAAGATTGCCTTCGCTTCTGCACGCGGTGTCATTGCATCCTGATATCCAGTAAATCCAAGTTCGTATGTGGGGAAGTACCACAATGTTGCTCCGCTGTCAGCGCCGTACTTGATCAGGTAATTGGTAACTGTATCAGCCTGTGGAATGATTCTGAATTCCGATGTCGTCGGCGGCAGATCCTGCGGACCGATTTTTGTTACACCGAAATAGTCATGCTCCATTGTTCCAGCAGCAAACGTAATGTCTGCACAATTCGATTCAACATAGCAGCCATAATCCTGAGAAGTGAAGAACACTGCCACAGGAGCCGTTGATGTTGCTGCTGCAAAGCGTGCTTTCAATGCTGTGTAAACGTCACGTGACGGGAAAGAACCGTCTGCAACAAGGATGTTGCTGTAAAGCGCCATCAAATTGCCCAGTTCTCCGATTCCGTCGTTCGGTGCGGACCAGCGGTCAAAATTCGGGGAACTGCCCGTGTAGATGAGATTACCGGTTCCGATCGAATATTGAGCATTGTTATACACTAACAAGTTGGGTTGATTCTTTTTGAAAATGAGATATGTGCGGGCAGGAGTAACGGTTCTGTTTCCGTTAACGTCTGTCGCTGCAAGATACCAGTACACTGTGTCACCGGCAGTCGTTGCTTTTGCATTGCCGGAATATGCAGATCCTGTATTTGTCATCAGGGTACTGTCATACGATGCATTTTTTCCGATCTTGCTGAAAATACGTGCAGAAGCAACACCAGATGTTCCTCCGCCCGGATTGTCATCAGTGATCGTTGCAGAGATTGTGCGTGCTGCTGTGTTCAATGTTGTTCCATACGATCCGACCACAACTTTCGGCGGACGGTCTGTGGTATATTCAACGACAGCATACATTCCCCATTCGTAGTCACCGCGCATATGCCAGCCGGCATTTGCAGGTGCTGTACGTCCGGTTTCATAATATTTGAACGAATGATACGGTGCACCGGCTGAATTCGCCCATGAAAGAATTTCTAGACGAACATCCGTTCCGCCACCGATATCAGCAAGCTTTGTATCGTTGGAGAGAGAAAAACCAAACGGTTCACCTAGTTTCACTTTTAATGAATCTCCCCAATCTTCCATTTTCACACCCTGCCACTTGTTAGAATCAAGCGTAACCTGAAGTCCGCCGGCAAGCCATGCTGCTTCGCTGGTCATGAAGTTGAAGCTGTACGTGACCGAATCAGCTGCACCGTTGCTGTAATACCATTGATTGCCCGTTGCCGGTTTGAACGGTTGAACACCGCCGTCGCCGTCAGTAGCATCTTTAAATGTTCCTAAGAACTTTGTTGTCGGTGTTGCGGGGAATGTTGCAACGCGCGGATCGATGTTCCATGCGCGAAGTGTTCCTTTGTTGATATTTCCGCGGTTCAAATAATTGTACCACCAGAATTCTTTTACAACACCGCCTGCTGCGGGAACATACCATTGCAATGCCACATCTTGGTGTGTCCAACCAAAGTTTGTGGTCAACGCAGCATCGTTAGGATAATATTTCAACGTATCAATGACGCCTGCGCTAGCACTTGCGCGATACAATGATGCGCGCTGATTTTCCAGGCGCTCAATAGCTGCTTTCGCTGATTCGCCCTTTTTCAGGGGAATTGCTTCCTGCTGACCGTTTTGACCAATGCGAACTAGAACGCGCTCGCCAGCCACCGCAGTCAAACAAAAAGCGGAGAACAGAAATAGAGTAAAGAGTTTCTTCACCATGTGGGTTACTCCTTTTAGGTTAGTGGATTTGTGAATTGTGATGCTTAACATTCATATGTAACATAATTAAGGGATAAATGCAACTATATTTTGCTCTTAAAACCCTAATTTAACTGAAAATACGTGATTCGCATCAAAGAATTTCGCTTCGCGGTATGCATAGTCAAACGTGAAATCCAGACCGTCGAAATTCTGGCTGATGCCGGCTCCGAATGTTGCTCCAAAGATGTATGAGTCAACATAACTATCCTGAGAGAGATTATATCCTCCGCGGACAAAAAATGAATTATCCCACACAAATTCGGCACCGAGTTTATACTCATCATCCGACAAATTTTGATTCTGGAAAATAGAAGCCAGATTGAAATGACTTTGCTCGTTCAGCGACATTCTGTATGCAAAACCAAGCTCAATCACGGAAGGCAATTCCGCGCCCGCCGCTTCCAGTTTGTAAAATGAACTGGGTCGGAGCAGGTCGTCAATCTGACCGCGGCGAACAAGTCCTGATCCGTCATATCTCATTTGCGGACCGATATTCTTCACAGCAACACCGAGGTCAAGACCTCCAACGTTTGCGAAGTTTTTATATTGAACACCAAAGTCGAATCCGAGTCCGCTGGAACTAACGCGGTCGATCTGTTCCGAAATGATGTTCACTGTCATACCGACCGAAATTCGGTCGGTGAAGGTGCTTGAATATGTTAAACCGACATTAGAGTACCTCGGAGAAAATGTTTCGCCGGTGCCATCAGGATTATTTTCCGTCGTGATCGCAATATCGCCGATCGACAGACTTTTAATGGTAATGGCTAATGTTCCGAATCCGCCGAAGTTACTGCTGACGCCGACATAATCTACGCCGATATCGGCAATGTAATTCATATGTGAAAAAATTGCCTCGCTTTGTTTCTTGCTCCACGCAACGCCGGCAGGATTGTAATAGACGGCTTCAATGCCATACGACGATGCAACTGTCGATCCGCCCATTGCCAGATCCCGTCCGCCGACAGGAATCAGCAGCCAGGGTGCTGCTGATGTTCCCGCCTTGTCACCCCGGCCGGCAAAGCCGAGGTGAGAACAGGTCATTGTTGCGATCAGAAGAAGCAGCGAGAGTGTTTTAATGGAATTCATTGACTTACTCCCGATTAAGAAAAAAATTATTGATTTCATAACAGTTCCTCTCGCCGATTAGAAGTTATCCAAAAATTGCTGTTCCATGATGATAGCAGACTTTAAGATTTTCACTCCTAAATCTCCCATATCGATATGCACCAGATAGATGCCGCTCGCTACGGGAAGTCCTTTATGGTTTGTCAGATCCCATTCAAAGAACTGCGAAGGGGAATCTTTCTCGAGAGATTTTACCAATGTTCCTGCAAGATTGAAAATTCTCACGGTCGCTTTTTGCGGTAAGTGATTGAACGTTACATACCGTGCCTGGCGAGTCCGTTCCGAACTGTTCACACCGTAGTATGGATTCGGGAACACATTTATCTGACTTACTTCCGCCTTTAATGCTGAAGCGACGTTTGTCTGATATGCGTTCAATTGGAACCGTCTGCGATCGCCAACTTTAACAGACTTGTTGGGGAGAAATTGAATCTTTGTTCCGACTGCCGGAGCATTTCCATCAGCCTTCAAATTTACGATGGAGATGTTTTTGAGAATGTGGTTCGCACCGTTGATATAACGTCCTTTTGTACCGTTCGATGTCGGAGGGAACACAGGATTGGTCGGAGCATAGTAAGAAATATCAACACCGCCGCCATCCTTCGAATCGCAAATACCGGAAATCATATCAAACACCGGTTTTCCGTTTATTAGACCGTTGGCTGCATCAATATTCCAAAGAGAATCTTTACCAATATCCGTAACTACCGGAATGACGCGAACCGTATCTTTGTAGACAGCAAACGGCACTTCAATAAAGTAGGCTTGCGGAGGGACCGGTGCAGCTGTGATTGCATAGTTCTTTCCAGTTTCAAATCGAATTTCCACGTTGATTTCATTTTCTTTCGATCCTTCCAGACCGCCGATCGGACCTTTTACACTATATGTACCAGACGGATTAGCTGCGTCCACTACATTACCACTTCCTGGTGCTGTTTCTTGAACAGCTTTCGGACCTTTCGGCCACGGAGCGACGTAGAAATTCAGACCCAACTTCGGCAGCCGATGGGCTGTATAGGTTGTGATAGCTGGTGCAGGCGGTGAGAACGGAGCAGCCAAATTTGTCCGCGGGAACAATCCGGTGGAAATATTATCCCTGATTTCTCCTGTGGGATGAGCTGCCGTATGAACATTCACATACATATTGCCTGCCGTAAATACGGGAACCAATGAATCGGGAATCGCCCATGATGAATCAGAAACACCGTTGACAAAAGTTCCCAGAGGATGCACAACTGCTCCATTCGTGCCATAACCGCCCAAATGAATATGAGCACCTGTAATCGGACCGGACAATCCTTCAACTGTGACACGGTACTTTACTCTATTCATCGCATCATTCAATGTGAAGAATCCGATACCTTTGGAATTGGGCCGTGTTGTTAATCTCGGCACCTGATTGGTATCGCGGAGCACCGCATATTGCGTTGCCATGTCCGTTGATTTGTCATCAAGCTGAACGATAGTGTAGTTTTTCTGTGTTGCTGTACCGCCGTACCATACTTCATACGTTCCGCCGGTTTGCAATGTCGGATTAAACACCTGGAAGCCGACTGTGGCATCATTATCCCCGTGTTGAAGCGTAGATTTTGCCGTCACAACATCATTGATCGAATACGGCAATACGACGCCGGGATCCGGCGTATGCGGTGTTACGACAACAACATTTGGCGTACTTTCGTACGATTTTGTCACCAACAGCGGATCCGGATTATAATTGTACGCGGTCACAGCAAAATAATATTGTTGTCCGTTCACCAATGGTTTGTTTTTAATAAAATCCTTGGTGATGTACATGTATCTTGTGATGCCGCTGTTCTTGCCAAGCTGAACCGGTTTCAACAGCACCTGACCGGATGCCTCATCAAAATCTTCCTGCGAAATTGTGGAAGGATCGGTGACAAGGTCATACGTCGCAAGCTTTTTCGCGTTGCTTAACGGTGAAGTTGCCGATGGTAATTGATAGACATTATATCCTTCAAAGACAAAATTCTTTGACGATGAGTTTTCCGTAGCGGCAACACCGGCGCTGTCCTTTTCCCACTCAAGAATAATTCCTTTGTCCAACTCAACAACCGTGAACGGCGGAGCCGGCGGAGGTTTCGGCAGATCAAATAAGTTATTATACGCCGCCTGCGTTGTTTTATCATAAAACTTCAAGACTTTGATGCTAGAAATATAATCTGAACCAACGCCGCCAATCAGTGACGATACCAATTCCTGTGTATCGCCAAGTGCCATATTGAATGGACCTGAAGTCAACAAAATACGACGATCTCCCGATGCTTCTACCAATCCGTCGATCCAGCGCGGGTTTGTTTTCGGATTGTTGTCATCTTCCGGATTACCGCTCAACCAGAACGTCGTCGAATCGCCGGTCTTCGGATCAAGCAATTTATTCGGGAACGGCGGCGGTTGAGGAGTCGGCGGACCGCCGAGGAACATACTGTACCACTGCCATGAACCGTTCAGCGTAAACGGCGGATCGCTATAGTTACCGCCCGCTGCAAAATAAATAAACGATGTCATCGGCAGATTGCGATATCCTTTTCTGTATTTCAGATCGAACACAGCGCTGTCCGCAGCCGTTGTTTTTACAATCGGACCCTGCAAAAAGTCGTATCCGACTGCAGGAGGTGCAATGTTGAACTTCCTGTATTCCTTGTCGAGAGTGGTAGAGTTGTAAATATAGCCAAGGCTCAATGCAACATCGCAACCGGCATAGTCATCACCGTAATCACCAAGATCCGGATCGGACCATTGGCAGAGATACATATCCGTGATAGCACCGTTCGCGGGCGTAGTTGCGTGGCCTTTATAAATCAACTTAAATTTCTTAAACAACATATTTCCAAGCGCGTCCGAGCGATTGTAACCCCAGATCGTCACCTGCATTTCAAGTCCGAGCGGTTTTGTTTTCCACGGCGAGTCGCCGGCGCGGATATCATTTGCTACATACCAAATCACCTGATCGGCATCGGCAGCTCCGGGTGTTTCACCATCGAGCACACCGTTTTGGTTTGCATCTTCTCCGGGATCAAGCACACCGTTTTGATTTGCATCTTCTCCCCAATCAAGCACTCTGTTACCAGCGCCGACACGATTTAGGTTTTCGTCAAGATATCCGACATCATAGAACGGAGCACCTTTCTTCCAGGGCCATTCTTTCCAATCGGTGGCATATTGATTTCGTAATGTAGAAACATCGCCGTCCGTTACAGCACTTAATGCTTTAGAATTTATTTCAGCAGCATCCTGTTTCAGTTCTGCCGTTGCATAATCTCGGCGAATTCTCCAGATTCGAACATCTGCAGCCGTCGGATCTTCCGTCACTCCTGTGCGGAATCCGAGAATTGCTCCGGGGCTTGTTCCCGTATTATAACTTTGTCCGCTCACGCGCGGCTGGTTTGCCGGCATCGCAGCATCGTTGGAATAACCGCCCCACATCAAGCCCGCAGTAAAAATTGCGAACGATGTACCCCGCGGGTACGAGGCGCCGGAGTTTCCGGTAAATGGATTTTGTTCCTGTTTTCCGTTCGACTCATACCAGGATGAAATGTTGTTGATGTTCAACAACGTGGCGTTCGGCGAACCCGTTGTTTTGGACAACGGCTGTGTGGTATTCTTTACACCGTTCGGTTCCTTTGCAATCATCACCGAAGCAGCGATGAGCAAAACAACAAACGTGCGAAAGATTGAAAGTGATTTATTCATTAGAAATACTCCGTTAATGTTAATATACATTAATGACATTCACCAGTTACAATTCTAACCGCATTCCGAAGCGAATTTGCCGCGGTGTACCAAACAGATCGTTGCCTGTTGTATTGCGGTAATGCTGACCGTTCGTCAGATTCGCATTGCGGTACAATTCTACATAGCCAGGACCATTTCCCGCTACAATGTTTTCGCTCAGGTCGGGATTGCTGAGGAAACCGTCATCATACGCATTGCCTGTTCGCCGGTAAACGTTGATGACATTCTTCGTATTTAATAGGTTCTGAACATAGAAATAGACTTCTGCCGTTGCACCCGCGATCTCAAATCCTTTATACACTCTCAAATCGATGCTTGAGTTCCAGGGTGTGGTGGATGCATTTACAGATTCCAACGGATTGCTCGCACGGGCATCATTTTCCACCAATGCTCCGGTTGATGCATCCTGTTGACCGATACTTCCGGTTGAACGTGTATACGGGTGACCGCTGTTGAACGAAAGAAGCAGATTTGCTCCCAATTGTTCTAAAATCGGTCCACCGTCGTCTTTGCCGAACGAGTAATCCAAATTCACCGATCCTCGGTGAGTCTGATTAAAATCAAGCGGCGAAATAACTGAAGGATACAACGTTCCGTTTTCTACGGATGAGACTGCTGCTCCCGGGCTTGATCCCGTACCCTGAGCATCCGAATATGTATAATTGACCTGAGCACGAATTCTGTTGACTCTCCTTAATCGCAGCGTCAATTCAACACCTTTCGTTGTAACAAAATCTCCGTTCACGTACGTATTGTATCCCGACGCAATCGAATTGGGATCGGTTGTAATTCTTTTAATTTGAATCTGACCCTGAATATCTTTGTAAAAACCTGTAATGTCAAAAGCGGCATTTTCAGTAAATTGCTGTGTAAATCCGACTTCATATTGCGTTGTTGCGGTCGGGGAGATATTGTATCCGACGGGGTTCGGAATATAGTTTCCGCCGCTGAAAATTGTAGCCTGGGATCCGCGGCCGCGATAAATCAAATTCAGCCGCGGCGCCTGAAGGAATTTGCCCCACTGCAAATGAAATACCGTTTTGTCGGATACCGGGAATGAGAAACCGAGACGCGGGCTTACTCCCACAAAGGGATCGGCTTTGGCAATACCTGTTGGTTTGATAATCGGATATGATGCTACTACCGAGTTATCAACCGACGGGTTCTCGGGTCCTTCGATAACGCCGGGAGTTGTCGGGTCGTCGATGAATTTGATATCATCATTGTCGATGTAATCCAAACGAATACCGGCATTCACAACAAGGTCAGAATACTCGATTTTATCTTGAATATATGCTCCAATATAGCGCGGTACTTTTGGGCCGTCAATGTCGTTTGGATCGGATATTTCATTTCCATACACATCGTATCCGTAGAAATTTCCGCCTGCATTGCTTGCTACCTGAATGTCTCGTCGCGCCCCCGGTGTGCGTGCATCATCCGGGTTCGAGCGGTAATATCCAAGCAGTCCGGCTCCGCCCTGAGTAAAATTACGGACGGTATATTGTTCGATCGATGCACCCAGTTTCAGCTGATGTTCGCTGTTCACCTGGCTGGTAATATCGAACGAGACGCCGATCTTATCCTGTTTTCCTTTGGTGTAATTTGTCTGAAGTTCACCCGGTTTGTCGAATGTAAAGTCATACAATTCATACGAGAAAGGATCGGTATAGTAATTTCTGAAATGGAAGCCCAGTTTCTTGTTGGCAATGCTATCCGCATACAGAAGAATGTTGTCGCCGAAATATGGATCCGACGTTTTATTTCTATCATCCAT
>CAZQSI010000002.1:53182-92318 GCA_964596155.1 uncultured Chitinophagaceae bacterium | reverse complement strand
ACAAGCTCACCGTTGATCGTGCTGTACTTCGCGGAATCTTTTCTGATGAGATCGTCGAAGAAGTAGGTCCGTTTGATCAACTGTACCGTTAATTCTGTCTGCCATTTCGGCGCCACAGGTTCAAGCGGAGTCTTGATACAGTGATATGAGAACGGAAGTGTTGCAAAAAGCAGCAAGGCCGTTCTCCATTGTTTCGTGAACAGTGTTGAGAGTGTCATGAAGAGTCCCCAGTATTGGTGAGTAACTGTTGTGGCAGAAGTAAAATACAATGCCCGAACAAAAAAGGCAACGGTAGAATGATTTCTTCTCTATTGTGAGAAAAATTTCGGCGCCGTTGTGTGGTGCCGCTCACAATTGCGATTACTAATGAACTTTTTCCTTTGTCGGAATCTGAAACCCGTACGGGCTGCCCGGGTCTTCACCCTGAATCTTGATCTCGCCGAATTTTTCCTCATATTTGCTGATATTGTCTTTCAGCGCACCGAGAAGCAGTTTGGCATGCTGCGGTGTCATGATGATCCGCGCGTGCACTTTGGCTTTCGGTACGCCGGGCAATACTCTGGTGAAGTCGGTGATAAATTCCGCGGGCGAGTGGGTGATAATCGCAAGATTGGAATAAATTCCTTCCGCTTCCTTCTCTCCCAATTCGATGTTGATCTGCTGACCTTGCGGCGGTTGATTGCTCATGGATGAATGTCCCTTAACGATGCTGCAAATGAAAAGAAAAAACCTCACAACCGCTCAGGTTGTGAGGTTTTTCCGATGACATGAATTAATTTTTACCCTGACGGATCTGATCTGCCTTTTTATAGGCGTTGTTTGCCTTTTCCAATTCGCTCAAATTTGCATATACCTGACCAAGCAGCTCCCAAATCTGCACATCGTTCGGTTTTTCCTTGATCACCTGTTCGAGGTACGGCACTGCAGCACGGTATTTTTCCTGATACGATTTGTCGTCATCCTTCTTCGCTTTTTTCAGCCGTTCCTGCTCCGCAACGCCCCAATTGACGTAGGTGGCAGCAAGATTATATACCGCCGAGTTGAAGGAAGGATCGATTTCAAGCACGGTCTTAAATTCGTTCACAGATTCTTCAAATTTGTTTTCTTTTAAGAGAAACACACCGAGATTATATCGGTCATACTTGCTGTTCGGATATTTCTTTACCCTGTCATTCAGTAATTTACGCGCTTCGTCATTCCGTTCCGACCCGATGTATGAGTTCATCAGACTTTCCGAAATTTCCGCATCCTCGGGATAGAGCTGATTTCCCTTTTTTAACACTTGGATCGCTTTTGCATATTCATCCAGGGAGAGACGATAGCTCGAAGAATCGATGGGCGCAACGTAAGGTTTTGCGTATGTTACTTTGGTTACCAGTTCCCCCTCAATCTCAACCTGCAGATTGTATTTGTCATACGTCCAGGTTTCCTTCACGACTGTTTCGGATTTTCCTTTTCCTTTTGTCACTTTGTCCACTTTGGACGGAGCACCGATGAAATATTTCACGTCGGCAGCTTTGATTTTTTCTCTGATCTGCTCAAGGTTTCTTGCTTCCTCAATCGCATTTCTGTTCTTTTCGACAAATGCCGATTTATATTCGTTTGCGCGGACCAGATAGATATTGCTGAGAATCCGGATGGCAAACAATGAATTCATTTTCTCAAGAGCAACAGTCAGCGGCGCAATCGCACTGTCATAATCCCCTTTACGATAATAGGCGAGACCGAGATTTTGCTGGTTGGCAAAGCTGTCCGGCATAATATACGATGCGAGCTTGTACGTTTCGATCACCGTATCATATCCCGTTGAATCTTCCGCCTTGTTCAGCTCTTCCACACCCTGATTGAATAATTTCCCCCAGGTCATCAGCGTCATCGCGTCGATCTCTTTTTTGAATTTTACTCCTGCCGCGGCTGCTTCGACGAACGCATCTTTCATTCCGCGGTAATTTTTTAATTCATAACGGATTTGGCCGAGCAAATACCACGCTTCTTCGTTTTTCGGATTTTTCGCCGTCTCTTTGATCAATTGCGCTTCGGCATTCTGATATTCCTTCCGGTTGATATACAGTTTCGCACTTGTCATTTCGGCGGAAGAGCACTGAAAGCCCATCAATGCAAGCGATGCGGCGCTGATGGCCAGCATGGCGAAGATGATAACTTTTCTCATTGGAACCTCTGTAGATTTGTTGTCGATAGAATTGTCTTTTTTGACTAAGAAATATAGAGATTTTTCTCTTTAAATTCTCCACTTCTTTTTCTACTTTCTTGAAGAAAATTATCCGTTGATCGTCACCCGCACCCAAAAAACTGAAGAAAATGAGTACAATTTTTACAAAAATTATCAACCGCGAAATTCCTTCCGAAATCCTTTATGAATCGGATCACGTGATCGCCATTATTGACATCATGCCGATCCACTTCGGACATGCTCTGATTATTCCAAAAAGGGAGTACAAAAATTTTTTGGAAGTGCCTGAGGCTGAGTTGGGAGAATTGATGTCTGTGACGCAAAAGGTGGCGAAAGCCCTTGTCGCAACATTCCAATTGGATGGATTCAATTTCTTTTCAAATAACGGCGAAGTGGCCGGCCAATCGGTGTTTCATTTCCATATTCATGTCACGCCGAGATATGCAAACGACAACATTTCGTTTCATTTGAACCTGAAAAAGTATGCTGACGGTCAAATGAAGGAGGTTGCCGACAGCATCCGGAAGAATTTACGGTAAGAATTTCCACTAACGAACAACTACACACACACCGTCCGCCGGAGTCCGGCAGCCGGTCATCAGAAGGAAGATTAATAATGGCAGAAAAAATATCAATACATCAAGGTGCACTGCGTGTGCCGGATAATCCAATCATTCCGTTCATCGAAGGAGACGGAACGGGACCGGACATCTGGCGATCATCGGTTCGCGTGTTCGACGCGGCAGTCGCCAAGGCATACGGCGAAAAACGCAAAGTAGAATGGAAGGAAGTGCTGGCAGGTCAGAAGTCATATGATGCACTGAAAACATGGCTCCCCGATGAAACCGTTGAAGCATTCAAAGAGTACCTCGTCGGTATAAAAGGTCCTTTAACGACGCCGGTCGGAGGCGGAATCCGCTCGTTGAACGTTGCGTTACGCCAGATGCTCGACCTTTACGTCTGTTTGAGACCTGTCCAGTGGTTCAAAGGAGTTCCCTCCCCCGTTAAACGGCCTGAAAAAGTGGACATGGTAATTTTCCGTGAGAATACGGAAGATATTTATGCCGGAATTGAATATGAAGGCGGCTCGCCGGAATCACAGAAGGTGCTCGATTTCATTCAGAAAGAGTTTCCGAAACAATTTGAAAAAATCCGATTCGGAACGGCGAAACGGGCGGAAGATTTCTGGAAACTTGTCGGCGCCAAAGATTTTCCGACAGCTGTCAACGTCGGCATCGGCATCAAACCGGTCAGTTATTCAGGAAGCGTCCGGTTGATTCATAGTGCGATCAGCTATGCAATCAAAAACAACAGAAAGAGTGTTACGCTTGTTCATAAGGGTAACATTATGAAATTCACCGAAGGAGGATTCCGCGAATGGGGATACAAAACAGCGAAGGAGTTTTTCGGAGCGGTGGAAATCGACGGAGGTCCGTGGTGCCAAATCCCGGAAGGAAAACCGGGAGCAGGAATCATCATCAAAGATGCCATTGCAGATATTACGCTGCAGCAGGTGCTTACCCGTCCAGATGAGTTCGATGTAATTGCTACGCTCAACTTAAACGGCGACTATCTCTCCGATGCGCTTGCGGCTCAGGTCGGAGGCATCGGCATTGCGCCCGGCGGAAACATCAACTACATTACCGGCCATGCGATCTTCGAAGCAACGCACGGAACCGCTCCAAAATATGCAAACTTGGACAAGGTAAATCCCGGTTCGGTGGTGTTGAGCGGTGAAATGATGTTCAGGTATATGGGATGGACCGAAGCGGCCGATCTTATTCTGAAAGGAATGAACGGAGCCATCGCCGCCAAATCCGTTACATACGATTTTGCCCGCCAGATGGAAGGCGCGAAGGAAATCAAATGTTCCGAGTTTGGTGACGCACTCATCGCACACATGTAATACATTCAATCGAACAAATAAAAAAAAACCGGATTTATCATCCGGTTTTTTTTATTCTTTTTTCTGACGTTCCAGTTGTTTTAGTTGCAGCTTCATCATCGCGGCGGCCGAAGCATATCCGCCGTTGTCGGCATCAACCAGATGGACATGCGCATCGTTGTAATTAAAGAGCAGACAGGTGATTAACGCATGCGATGCTGTGTGAATTCCATAGACCAGTTTCCGCTCTCTGTATTGTTGTTCGAGATATTTTTCAAGTTCACGCCGCTGTGCTACCGATCCCGAAAGAACCTGCCGAATTTTGTCATCAAATTTTTTAAAATCAGTATTTCGTTTCAGTCGCTGTTTATATGTGCCCCAATTGATTTCCGATGTCCGGAACCGTGACGCCATCAGAAACATTCCAAGCAGCACATTCCATCGAATTTTTGCCGCATACCACAATCGATACATCCAACCCTTTGAGTATGACCGGATCCCTGATTCACCCGACAGGTTGCGTTCACGCATCGTCATGGCCAATAATTCTTCCTGCACGGGATGACAGCGGTCATCCTCCCCGTACACGGCGGATATTCTGGCAATAATATCGCGGTAGACTGCACTGCGATCCTCAATGTTTTTCCCGACTGCCTGCACAATCAGCGACACAATTTCATCATGAGCGCTCGGAATGTTTTCCCAGCGGCATTCCAGTCCTGTAAAATCCCCGGCAGCCGTCACTGTTCCCTCCTCAATGCCAAAGTCGCTTGCGTGGTGGGGATCCTTCAGACATTCTTCCGCAAATTGAACACCGCCGCCGCTGAATGCCGCCTGCGAGAACGTGGTGGAGAGTCTGCTCCGCGCAACAAGAACATCGTATCCCTGTTTCCTGATGAAACTGACAGGAATAATTCCGATTCGTAAGTCTATCGAGTACAAATCGCGGGCCAGATTTCGTGTGGCGAGCAGCGCTGCTTTTGTTTGGGCTACCATCGGTTCCGGAATACAGATTGCAGCACCGTCGCCTCCGAACATGAAAGGAACGGAAAATGATTTTTTCAAATTCAGAATTGCCATGATTGTTGAGGCGCCGATGAGATTGACTGCTTTATATTTTCCCATGCTGATCATTGTTGTCGAGTCTTTGATATCGGACACAGCAACGAACCAGTCGTCGGGCAAAGCAGAATAGACGGATGCATCGGAAAGATCCGTAAATCGGTCAATCGGAGGAAGTTGTTCGTAAAAGGATTCAGTACTCATTGGCCGGATGTTATCCCTTCATCAGGGTCAATCCATCGACTTCCTTCAAAGCGTTCAGGATTTCCTTCTGCCGCTTGAGATACGGAATGGAATCGCTGCCGCTGATGGAGGCGTTCTTCATTGCGATATGATTGTGTGCCAGTTCCTTTTCCAGTTGTTTCTTTTTCAGCGTCTTCACCGCGCCCAGCGCAATCTCGTACAGCCTCGTTTCGCTGGTTCTGCTTCCGATCTTGTTCCAGCGTTCGCTGAGTTGATATCGGTTGAACGTGATATTGGCAATAATTGATTTCCCCTCATCTTCCTTCATCATTTCCATCAATCGGTTTGGATCTGCATCTCCCGTTTCGTCAAAAAGATTCAGGATCAGCTCCGCTATCGTTCGGGAAGAGGGATGAGTGAAATTCTCCGGCTGAATGTTTCTGAAGACGAACGGTATCATTTCCTTCGGATCTTCCATCACGGCAGAAAGAATTTCTTTTTCTTCGATCGGCAGTTCCGCCGATACCGCAGCAGCAGCAGGAACGGACCGATCGGACTCGGATGTTTCGGTTTTCAGTGTCTGGGTAAACTTCTGCGGAACACGGCGCAATGATTTTTCCATTTCACCGTACAGCGTTGATTCATATAAATGATATTTCTCCGCCACTTCCTTAATAAAAAAAGAACGCTTTAACTGATCCGGTATTTTCGCAATTGATTGGACGAGTCCTCGCACCGCTTCCGTTTTTCCTTCCGGAGATTCGAATTTTCCGGCGCGGCGAAACTCATTCGCTTTATACTCGATGAATGAAACCGATTTTTTTATCAGTTCTTCAAATGCAGCTCCTCCTCGTGTGCGGACGAACGAATCCGGATCCTCTCCCGCCGGAAGCTGAACAATGCGAACATCGAGACCTCCTTCAAGAATAAGGTCCACACCCCGCATCATGGCATTGGCACCGGCAGAATCTGCGTCGTACACGAGGATAATATTTTTCGTGTAGCGGGAAATCAGTTGAATCTGCTCCGGCGTCAATGCGGTTCCGCTGGATGCAACGACATTTTTCGTGCCTGATTGCACGACGGAAATACAGTCCGCATATCCTTCCACCAGCACAACACCGTCGCGTTCGCGGATTGCATCCTTCGCCTGCGAAAGACCGTACAGTACTTTGCTTTTATGATAAATCGGCGATTCGGAAGAATTGATATACTTTCCGAGAGTATCGTCATCATACAGTTTTCGGGCGCCGAACGCGATTACTCTTCCCGCCGTGTTGAAAATCGGAAACATCGCCCGTCCGCGAAACGTGTCATAGGAGTTTCCGTCATCACGGCGTTTTATCAAACCTGATTTTTCAAGACTTTCTCTGTCGATTCCCTCTTCCTCCGCTTTGGAAACAAACGATTCCCAACCGCGCAGCGAATATCCGAGTCCGAACGCCGTAATCGTTTGCCCGGAAAATCCCCGGTCGCGGAAATATTGCATCGCAAATTCACCTTCGGTGGTTTTGGTGAGATTGTGATAAAAGGTTCTGGCGGCAAACGAAAAGACCGAATACAATTTTTCGGTTTCGTGTGCCGATTCGTATTCTTCTTCCGTGCGGGTGATGGTAATGCCGGCACGTTCAGCCAGCTGCTCCAACGCCTCGACATACGATGATTTTTCATATTCCATCACGAATTTCACCACATCTCCTCCCCGATGACAGCCGAAGCAATAAAAGAGCTGTTTGGACGGACTGACGCTGAACGACGGCGTTTTTTCCTGATGGAAGGGACAAAGTCCGAGATAGTCTTTTCCCCGCTTCTTCAAACGCACAAAGGCGGAGATGACATCGACAACATCCGACGCCGAACGAATTTCATCGATTTTTTCCTGAGGTATCTTCATTGTGTGAAGATAATCAGAAATTGATTCATAGTGAAATCGTTTGAGAACTGATCTATTTTTTATTATGTTCACCTGAAGCGTTTCTATCTCCCCATGTCCAACTTATTAGAAAGGTGCAGTATGAAATCACCGCGAATCTTTTCCTTCTTGATGATCGTGCTGTTCGCCGCAACACAATTCTCAATTGCGCAGGTGCTTCCCGCAAAACGCCACGATCACTCAATCAGCATGGACAGCGCAAAAAAACTGATCGGCAATCTCAAGTCGGACGCAATGCAGATGAAGACAAAGGGAGGGTTGTTTTACAGGGACGTGATTGATAAAATTCTTGCGCAAAAGGGTGTCATTGGAATACGGTATTACTATGCAAAAATGGACAACGGTACACCGACGATCGTGATGGTAGGTGTCGATTCGTCGGGACGTGACATGACCAAAGCCGTCATCGCGGAAAAATCATATCCTTGTCCGCCGTATTGCGACTTGGAATCAACGATCGACCGCTGAGATGCAAATTCCCGTTTTTGCTCATGTTGCGGCCGCATCGACGCTTCTCCCCATGCTGTACGGTGTTAAGGTTTGGAAAACGTCGAAGCAGCCGGTGCGAATGTTCACTCTCTTTTGCGTGTATTCCGTCCTGCATGTCATCGCGGAATTCACCCTTGGCAGAATGGGAATCAGCAACCAATTCTTGTCAAACTATCACCAGCTAATCGAATTTATCTGCATCCTGTACCTGTATCAGGCATGGATCGTTGAATCGAAGGTAAAAGATTTCTTTCAGTATGTCGGGATGCTCTATATCATTTTGTGGTTGATCAATAAGTACTATTTTGAGAATCCGGAACAATTCAGCGATGTTATTTCCGCCGCGGCCCTGTTTCTGCTGATCGTCTCCACCGTTATTCTGCTGCATGCCGTAAATTCAAGGACTCAAGGACCGATTACGGAACATTTTGTCTTCTGGATTGCAACGGGTGTGTTATTGTACAGTGCGGGTACCATTACCGTTATTGCTTTTAGCAATACAATCCTCGAAATGGGGATCGCATACTTCGATGTGCTGTGGCACATCAACTGGGGATTTACCGTAGCGGCCAATATTCTCTATGCGAAAGGTTTCACGTGCAAAGTATTCTAAACGATACTGTTCTTGTCATTCTGGTTGCAAGTCTCGTTGTGGTGTTGTTCACCGTCGCCTATGTGATGCTTGCCGTCACCAGCAACAAAAAAATTATACAGGAGCAGGAAAGCAGAATTAACGAAATTCAGAAAAGCGAACGCCGGTACAAAGCATTGTTTGAAAATTCGCTCGCGGGAATGATGAAGTTCGATTTTTCTACCTGGATGGTGCTCGAAGCAAACCAGGCCATGCTGGAGATGTTTTCGGTCGAATCTATTTTCGAATTGCAGCGCGTCTTGACGGAACTTCCGGCGGAACAACTGAAGTATATCGAGAATGAATTGCTCGCATCGGGTGCCATCGATGCCATGGAAATTCATCGCGCCATCCCGGGAGGATTACGCCGGCGGTTTCTTTTTTCTTCGCGCCGGGAAGGATCGGAACGGACCGCTCAGGCAGTGATGATCCTCATGACGTCCGACAAACTAATCGGTTAAATGAATTTCCTTGTCTTTGTTTCGTGAGGATTGATAATCGGCAACAGCAGTCCGCACGCCGCTATAAATTCCAAAAACGGACAGGATCATTCCGGTCCAAAACAACATCTCGCCAAACAAAAATCCGTACTCCAGCATTTCCCAGCGGCTCAGCAAATTCCTCCAATCGTGATGCGCCTTGCTCAGTCCTCCGATCAACGGAAGCGCCAGCACCTCCGCATCTTTCACATAAATGCTGATGTCGACAATGCTGACTCCGGTAAATACCAACGCAACATTGGATAATGATGATCCTTCACGCTTTGCCACGACGAACCACAGCAGCGGCGCCAGCAGCTGATTTAAAGAGCCTCCCAGAATCGACATTGTCGATCCGAAAACGGAAAAGAAAAGATGTCCCGCTTCATGAATGTACAGCAATATCAAATGGGTGAACCACAACAGTGAGGGGAGGTCGAATGATCGGACGGGAGTATAAAGATGAAACGGCATCAGCAGCACCAGATAGACGAGGATGCCGTAGCCGCCGAGGGTGATATAGAGAGAAGACCGCCTCACGACCGGACATAAAAAAAGCGTCCCGCGCTGGGCGGGACGCTCTGTGTACTGCTGCTAGGAAGCAACTTCCACTTTCTCTTTTTTGTATGATTTTTTTCTTTGAACGCTTTTCCTTTTTCGCAGATACTTCTTCTCGATCTGCTGTGAATCGGCGGAGACTTTTTTCTCCTCCTCTTCAACGTCGGGATACTCATAAATCTCATACTTGAAATTTCGCATGATGATATTGTTCCCGTTGCGTCCAAGCACATACTGCGGCAGAATCGGAATTTTACCGCCGCCGCCGGGTGCATCGATGACATAGGCAGGAATGGCAAGACCGGAGGTATGACCCCGCAATTTATCCATTATTTCCAATCCTACGCTGACCGGCGTTCTGAAGTGGTTCGCACCTTTTGTGATGTCCGCCTGATAGAGATAGTACGGCCGGACTCTGATCGCAAGTAGTTTGCGCATCAATTCCAGCATCACGTCCGGATCGTCGTTCACGCCTTTCATCAGCACTGCTTGATTTCCCACCGGAATACCGGCATCGGCCAGCATTTCGCACGAGCGCTTGGCTTCCGGCGTAATTTCCCAGGGATGATTGAAATGCGTATTCACATAAATGGGATGGTACTTTTTCAACATGTTCACTAATTCCGGCGTAACGCGCTGAGGAAGCACGCAGGGCATTTTGGTGCCGAGACGAATGATCTCCACATGCGGAATTGCGCGCAGTCCGGACACAACTTTCTCCAGCATGACATCCGTCAGCATCAACGGATCTCCTCCGGAGAGAATCACGTCGCGAATTTCGGGATGGGCGGCAATATAATCGAGACCGGTTTGAATGTACTTCATGCTGATCTTGCCGGAATCACCCACTTTCCGTTTCCGGGTGCAGAAACGGCAATACATGGAGCACTGACTCGTCGTCAGAAACAATACACGATCGGGATACCGATGCGTAATGCTCGGAACCGGGCTGTGCGCGTCTTCATTGAGCGGGTCATCCGGGAATCCGTCCTCCTCAAGTTCTTTTGCATCCGGAATGCATTGAAGCCAGATCGGGTCGCCGGGGTATCGAATCAGACTGAGATAGTACGGATTGATACGAATGTGAAACAGTGAATTCAGTTTTTCAGCAAGTTCCTTGTCGAATCCGAATCTGTCCACAAGATCTTTACCGCTGTCAACGCTTGCTCTTAGCATCTCCTGCCAGAGTTCCATAAAATAGTGCCTTCTGTTGTGATTGGATATGGGTTAAAAAAACCGTTACAGATACTTTCCGTAGATGACCAGGTCATCGTTCGGCTTGTAATATTCTTTAATGTGCGCAAGTTTCTGAAATTGTTTCCGTTCGTAAAACCTGCGCGTATTATCATACTTCGATGTCGATGAAGTCTCCGCAATCAGCAGCCGGCCTCCGCGCTGCTTCAGCACATCCTCCGTAAAATTCAATAGCGAAGTTCCGACTCCTTTGCTTTGCGTTGCGGGATCAACAGCGATCCAATACAGATCGTATGTGGATGTCGTCGCCGGCGTCGGACCGATACAAATGTATCCTGCCGCTTTCCCCTCCCCGTCAACATACGTGAACATCTCGTAATCTTTCTGATCAGGATCATTCAGGTAAATTTCCAGCAGCTCCACCGCGATATCCACTTCCTCTTCCGAAAATACACCCGTTGCAATGACAATAGAGCGAATCGGTTCAAAATCCTGACGTTCGGTTTTCCGTACTGCCATTATCGTTTCTTGTTCGTCTGCCTCCCGACAGCAAAGCCGACAATCTTTCCGATGGTGTCGGCGTACGTTAATCCGTGTGTCCGCGCAGAGCGGAAGTATCCTGCATCATCCGAAAGATCCGGATTCGGATTTACTTCGAGCACGTACGGTTTCATATTTTTCGAAAGTCTGATATCGACTCTTGCATAATCTCTGCATCCCATCAGCTTGTATGCCCGAAGAGCGACATCACGCACTTCTTTCTCGACCTCGCTGTTAAGCGACGCAGGGCAAATTCCCTGAGTACCTTTATACTCGGCGGTTCCATCCATCCATTTCGCTTCGTACGTAACGATTTTCGGATATCCGCTTGGCAGTTTTGAAAAATCTATTTCTGAAATCGGCAGCACCAGCGGCGGATCATTGCCGAGAATCGCCACGTTTAATTCGCGGCCTTCAATATATTCTTCAATCAGCGCATCCTCGCCGAATTCTTTCACGATCAACTGCACGCGTTCTTTTAATTCTGCAATGGTGTTGACGATCGATTTATTGTCGATGCCGACACTTGCATCTTCCGCGCTCGGCTTCACGATAATCGGGAATGAAAGCTTCAGATCGTCGGCGGCAAGCTGGGCTGCATCGCCGATCAGCATAAACCGTGCAGTCGGAATTCCGTTATGCAGCAATATTTCTTTTGTTCGCGCTTTGTTCAAACAGGTGCCGAGAGTCCATGGTCCTGACCCTGTGTAGGAAATTCCAAGTAATTCATATATTCCGGCCACATGCATTTCATGGATTGCATTATCGCCAAGACATTCAACCATATTGAAAATCACATCCGGCTGCATCGCTTTCAAATATGCAAGAAAACGGTCCAAATCATCGGACATGTTAAAAATTGATGTTTCGTAACCGAGTGCCCGCAGCGCATCTTGGATATCTTCTTTTTCCTCTAAAACGCCAACTTCAGAAAGATCAATTTTTCCTTCTGCTTTTGCCGCAGAAACCCACACACCGCTGTGACCATGATTTATGCCTGCATTAATGGCATATTCACGGCCATTTTCAGTCTCGATGGTCGGTTCATTATAGATGATCGCTATATGGGATTGTCTTGGCACTATAATAGTAGTTGATATCTCTTTAATCCTGCATCCAGCACGGCATTCAGCATTTCGTTGTAATTCATCCCTGCCATTCGTGCCGCTTTCGGATAACACGAATTATCCTCGATTTTCGGCAATATTCCGGGCAATGGGTTAATTTCGATAATATTCGGCCTGCCATGCTGATCCAGACGAACATCAATCCGCGACCAGTCCTTGCACCGAAGTGCGTTATACGTATTCCGGCAGAGCGTTTCTATATCCGTTTTAAGTTCATCGGTCACCTTCGCCGGACATTCAAAAATTTCCAGCGGATCGGACGACTGGTCCCAAATCCATTTTGCTTCATAGGAATAAATCGGATTCACATTGCCAGGAAGAGAATCAAACTTTATTTCAACGATCGGCAGCACCTGCAGTGTTTCGCCGTTCCCCAGCATCGCAACCGTAAATTCCCTGCCGGGCAAAAATTGTTCGATCAATGCCGGTTCATGGTACTCTTCAAGTACTTTTTTCACTTGTTCGGTCAGTTCGTTCTCCGAATGCACGAGCGATGAATTGAAAATTCCTTTGCTCGAACCTTCGAACAGCGGCTTAACCATTGCCGGCACCGGAAAGTCAAGCATGCGCAATTCAGACAACGAAGCAATGACGGCAAATTTCGGATTGGGAATTTTGTAATATGATAAAATTTCTTTTGCGCGCGATTTGTCAAGACAGAGGGCAAGCGTCAAAGGATCCGAACCGGTGTACGGAATGTTCAGCATCTCGAGCATCGCAGGAATTTGTGCTTCACGCGAAGCGCCGAATCTTCCTTCGGCTATGTTGAACACAATGTCCGGCCGGGATGTGCGCAGCGTTTCAAACGCATGTTCATCTGCTTCTATGAGTGTGACGGAGTGTCGAAGGGAAAGTGCGTCTCGTACGGCGTGGATAGTTTCGATAGTATCCCATTCCGCAAAAGCATCAGCGTGTGAACTGACTTGTATTTGTGTGTGAGCCGCCTGTTGCTGCTGACTCGAAGGTTGAGTATCGCGTTCCGCGATCACGTTCTCTTCCTTCTTCACGTTGTAGACTAATGCTACATCCATTCAGAAGAGTACCAAAAAAATATTTGGTTACCTTTCACAGATTGTGTGAGAATTTTTTTCATCTTCGTTCGACCGTCCGCATTTTTTTTCTTCTCTGATGACGACCGGTCATCGATTCTTCATTGCGTGTTCGGGACGGTCGTTTTGACATATAAAATTCACTACTAATATACGGAATTATAGAGAGTTGTCAAGTGTTTACGACACAATTTCAGATGTGTGAGACTTTTATCATTCGAGGTCGGAGATGGACGATAGAGCGGATGGAGAAAAAAAAATTCGAAGAACGGATGCTCCGCTACCCGACGCGGACATACGACAAGAGATCTTTAAAGACAAACTCAAATTCCTTCCGGACATTTTTATTTTCGGTTCTCGCCAGATGAGGATCGCGTTCGACGAGAGAGAATGCTTCCGTTCGAGCAGCGGAAAGAATTTCCTTGTCTGTTATGATGTTTGCAAGTCGGAATCCGGGAAGTCCGCTTTGCTTCGTCCCGAAATATTCCCCCGCACCGCGCAATTCCAGATCCACTTCGGCGATTTCGAAGCCGTCATTCGTCCGAACCAATGTTTCCAGCCTTGTTTTGGCGGCAGAAACCTCCCGATGAGCATCGGCACGGTTTGCTGACAGCTGCAGTTTCTTCTTTGCGTAGTTCTGATCGGTTAGCAGGATGCAAAAACTCTGGTCTGCTCCCCTGCCCACCCTGCCGCGGAGTTGATGAAGCTGCGACAATCCGAAGCGCTCAGCATTCTCAATGATCATGATTGTCGCGTTTGGAACGTCAATACCGACCTCGATCACCGTTGTAGCCACCAAGATGTTAATCTCATTCTTTTTGAATCGCTGCATCAGGTCATCCTTTTCCTCCGTTGAAAGACGACCGTGCAGAAGGCCGAGCGTCAGTCCGGTAAACACATGCTCCCGCAGGCGGTTAAACTCCTTGGTGGCCGATTTTAAGTCGATCGTTTCCGATTCTTCGATGAGCGGATAGACGATGTATGCCTGCCGTCCCTTCTTCACCTCCGCCTTCACAAAGTCGAAGATTTTTTCTTTGTCTTTTTCAAATCGGACGGCGGTCCGGACAGGTTTTCGGTTCTTCGGCATTTCATCAATCACCGAAATATCAAGATCACCGTACACTGTCAGCGATAATGTTCTTGGGATGGGTGTCGCGGTCATCACCAGCACGTCGGGATTCTCTTTTCCTTTTTCCCTCAACAACGCCCGCTGGGAAACGCCGAATCGGTGTTGTTCATCGATCACAATAAACCCGAGCGATGCAAATTGAACGCGTTCCTGAATGAGCGCATGCGTCCCGATGACGATATTTGCCCTGCCGCTGCGGATATCTTCCAGCACATCGTCGCGCAATTTCTTTTTTTGACCGCCGATCAACAGCCGGATATTAACGGAGAGGTTCTTTAAAAATGCAGTGATACTCCTCCAATGCTGTTCGGCGAGAATCTCCGTCGGCGCCATCAGCGCACATTGATAACCGTTTGCAATCGCCGTGAGCATCGCGGATAATGCAACAATTGTCTTGCCGCTGCCGACATCTCCCTGCAACAGCCGGTTCATCGGCACCGGTTTCTGCATATCGAGATATATTTCCCCGATCACCCGTTGCTGCGCCGCCGTCATGTCGAACGGCAACGATGCATGAAGGAGATCCGTCAGCGAAGTGTCGCGCGTAAAACTGATTCCCCGTAACGCTCCCTGCAGTTCGCGTTTTCGGTATGCCATCAGCAGTTGGAAGTAAAACAGTTCGTCGAACTTCAACCGGCGGCGCGCATGGTCAAGTTCCGCGTACGATTTTGGGAAATGAATCATTCGGATGGATGAGGAAATGTCCAACAGCGCATTTCTCTGAAGAATTTCCCGGGGAAGATGTTCCGTCAATGAACCGGAATGGCCGTTCACTGCATTTTTGAGTATTCGTCTGAATCCTCTATTGTCAAGTCCTGCATTACGCAACTCCTCTCCGGAAGAATATTTCGGAATAATTGCACCAGTGTGCAGAAGGGAATTCCAATCCGTTTCATCTTCATCATCCTTTGTCTTCAGCCGGTCGAATTCCGGATGAATAAACTGAACTCTGTTGAATTTATCCAGTTCCGGCACGGACGAGAGGGCGAGAATCTCTCCCGGCTCGAACGCTTTTTGAAACCATTCCACTCCGCCGTAGAAAACGCAGGTTACATATCCCGTCTCGTCCTTCACGGTAAGAAAGAAAATCTTTTTGCGGTTCCGCGTAAATTTCGTTTCCGCGCGAAAAACGGTTCCGATGACGGTTACTTCATTTCCCGCTTCGACAAATTTCGGCAAATCGCCAATCGATGTTATCCGCGAACGGTCGAGATAGTCATACGGAAAGTAATAGAGAAGTTTTTGAACGGAGTCGATGCCGATGGTTTTTAAAACGGAAGCCCGGACAGGACCGATCCCTTTGATGTATTGTATATCGGTAGACGATTGTCCGTTCATTTGCTGCGAAGTGACTCTCTGCCCCAGCCCGCCGGCATTCTAAAAGCGATCCGCTGATGAGGCAGAACGACCACCAGCGAATCATTTGTGAAGGTTTCCACCACCGCTTTATTCAAATCGGATGATGAGACGGCATCGCCGAACAGTGTCACCGTCATTCCGGTATCGGTCCGCTCCAGCAATGTATGTACCGCCAAACGATTCGACGATTTTTTTGCAAGTCCCGTCAACTCCGGTGGCAGTCCGACGATATCTTGCTGCAGCAAAACAATTCCTTCATCCTTCGCAAGACGGATCTGATCGGAAGATGTACGTTCTGTCATTTTTTCTTTTGCCGCCGGTACGTCCTGACGTGATAAACGTTCCGTTCGTGCTGCCGGAGCGGATCGCTCAACTTTCTGTTCCCGGATCATCACCACCTGTCCGATCAACCAGATCGAAGAACTCCCTGATGATTCGGAAGATGAAAGTTCACTTTGCTCGCTTGCAGCCATTGTGTTGTCCGAAAGAACAGCGCCGGACCCGGACGATGCGGCGCTTGGAGATGTGCGTGGAATCGTTCCGGCATCAGTGAGTTGAGATTGGTTTTCCTGTACGCTTTTCAACGACTCGCTGCTTTCCGCTGCCGGTTGCTCAGCAGCATCTTGATCCGCCATCATTCCATCGTGCGAAGATTCCGGCGTATCATCCTGCGGAGTCAGAACAATTTCCTGATCGTGAAATTGTTTCGGTGATTCAAGATCGCCGAAAAACAGTGCATAGATGCCGATACCGACGGCAACGATTGCCACCGCCGCGGCAAGGCCGATGTAATGCGATGAGGTAAATTGAGATGCGTGGCCCCTGTTCAATGCCGACCGCAGGCGGGAACGAAGCGCATCATGACCATATTTTCTGATTCCCGCGGCCATTTCCATTTCTTCCCGGAGTTTCGCTTTGCATGGTTCACAATCCGCAATTTCCTGATCCATTGATGCCTTTTCTTCGGCAGAAATCTGTCCAAGAACATACTTCTCGACAAGTTCGTCGTTATCGGTCCAATATGTTTTTTTGTTTTCTTCCATAAGAATATTTGTTATTCACGCGGCCAACATCCATCCGACTTCTTTCACTGTCATGTCCGGAGCAGCGGAGAATGGGTATCCTTTACAACTGATCAGGATGTAATCCCTCCCCTTTTATAATCTGTTCGAGCATTTTTTTGCATGTATATTTTTTTGACTTCACCGTGGCGGCATTTGCAAAACCCATCTGCAATGCGATTTCTTCCTGCGATCGTTCCTCCCAATAAAAGAGCAGCAGCAGCGTCTTGCACGGTTCTCCAAGTTTTTCCAACGCTGCCGCGACGGCGCTTGACCGTTCCGTTTGAACCATAGCATCAAGCGGAGAGAGCTCTTCCGAATCCATCACATCATCATTGAAATCCGTTGCAGGCTCCCTCATCGACCGCATTCGCTTTCTTGACCAGATGTTTTTTGCTACCGCGTAGACAAACGTGCTTAGCTTGGACGAATATTCAAATCTGCCGCTCTGCACTCTTTGCCAGAGAACGATGACGGATTCCTGAAGAACATCTTCCGCATCATCGGCGCCGCCGTTGTTCTTCATCACCAACGAAAAGACCGCCTTTTGATTCTGCCGGTAGATCAACAGCAGCGCTTCTTCGTCACCGTTGACCATCATGTTCAGGATCTTTGCATCGGTATTCAGGGAGAAGAATTTCAGCGGTATTGACCTTTCCACAGTTAATGGCATGTATCAGCAATAGGTGAACAGTTGAAATTACACATTCTCATCCACAAAATCCAAAGGAGGCGCTATGAAAACCGTAAAAAACAATGAATTGTCAATTTGGAGCCGCACGATGTTCGATCAGCGGAAATCTCTGGTATCGATTGAACTTCCGTCCCGACTCTTTTCGGCGGCACTGCGAGTCCGGAACTCATCTGCAGCACTGCTCTCATTGATGATGATGCTTCTGAGCCTGCCGGTGCATGCGATGACGTTTCGGACTCCTTCGCCTGTTTTTACATTGGAGGGATCATTAAACTGTCCCGTAATTTCAGAAATCGGCGGAACAGCCTACTTGCAGCTGACACTTCTCTCACCGGCCCTGCATGGCGACGGAAAAAGAAAACCAATGAACCTTTCCGTCGTGATCGACCGGAGCGGATCGATGAGCGATCAGCGAAAAATGGAGTTTGCGAAAAAAGCATTTTCGTCATTGATTGATCAATTGCAATCAAACGATGTTCTTTCTCTCGTGGTGTATGACGATGTTGTTACGCTTCTCCGCTCCGCCAAAAAAGTCGGAGATGATAAACGCGCAATCAAACGAATGTTGGACGAGGTTTATCCGCGCAATTCAACAAATCTCGGAGGCGGTCTCCTTGAAGGTTTGCGTCAGGCGGAGCGATATGCGGGTAAAGGATATGTCAACCGGGTGGTGCTGCTTTCCGACGGATTGGCGAATGTCGGACTCACCGATCCGACCGAATTGAACCGGATCGCGCGGCAATACAGAGGCAAATCAATTTCCGTCACATCGATGGGTGTCGGTTTAGACTACAACGAAAATCTGATGATGGGCCTTTCGGAAAGCGGCGGCGGAAATTATTATTTCATTGAACATCCGAATGCGCTTGCTGCCATTGTCCGTCAGGAATTCAATTTGGTTTCATCCGTTGTTGCGCAGAATGGTGCAATCTATCTTACGCTTGGCGATAATATTCATATAAAGGATGCGGTGGGATGCGAATTCAGGAATGAGAACGGACGCTACATTATTCCGGTCGGGGATATCTACGCAAACGAACGGCGTGAATTCACCGTTGAACTCTCCATCCCCCGCGGTTCGGGAAAAAGAGTTGCGGCGACAGGAGAATTTCGATATGAAAGTGAACGCATCATTGCCTCATTTCCTTCGTTCTCCGCATCTGTACGATATTCCAACGATGTTGCCGAAGTGGAAAAACATCGCGACATCAATGCGCAAGCAAAAGCGGATATTGCAGTGTCGGCAAAAAAAGTGGAGGAGGCATTAAAAGCAATGGACCGCGGAGACAGGGCGGAAGCAGATATGATTCTCAATGATGCGGTAGAGATGATCAGCGCATCCCCGGCGGCTTCAGCCTCCGGTGCAGGAGGAGAGTCGCTGCGAGACCAACTCGGCAAGATTGATTCATACCGTCAACTGGCAAAGAAAGATAGTTCGGCAGAACGGGCGAAGAAAATGATACAGTATGAGAATTACAAGACGAGGAAGAATAAGTAATCTAGTGAGTTGTATTTTCAAAGTCCCGATACTCATCGTCGGGACTTTTTTTTGTATGAATCTGATAACATAATATACTTAAGCAAAATATATTAACTATTCAATAATCTCTAACCCAATTTCCCTAAGGTAATTATATGTTGGATCGTAATATTCCTTTTTCCTGGTGTTATCATCAGAGTTTCCCTCCGGGACTACGATTATCATGCCTTGCCGCGCTCGAGTTAGTAAAACACGATATGCATTTTTTTGAAAAGATATTCGATCTGGTTGTTTTATGGATTGCCATTTGTTACCACGGAAAGATCGATTTATCCATCCATTTTTACTGTATCGAAAATCAGCATCCCAGGCAACGCAAGCCCAATCGAGCTCCAAACCTTGAACATGAAATTCTGTTGCAACATCTTCAAGGTAATACGAAGACCTAACATCATCTTTATTTTGGAGAAACCAATTAACTGGATTCATAGGGGTTTTAACATGAATTGAATATGGTTTTAATCGTTCTGCCTGTGATGATACCACTATTCCATATCGCTCTGAACCCCTTGCTTTATTTTTCAACCACATTTTTGCTTTAGTAAGATCTCGGGTAAGAATGATAGGATAGTTTTTGTTTATAGTTTTTATTGTCGATTTCGCATTTTCCTTGTCTAAATCTAATATTTGTTTAACTAACAAAGATACATTTTCTGCTCTATACGATCGCATTGACACACTCAAATGTAAATCATCATTTTCTTCTAGTCGAGAGCTAATATTTTTATCTTCAATCAACTTACTAATTCCGTACTCTTCATTACTTAAGTTTTTTGAAATACATATTTTCCATTGTGGATAAGTCTTTTTAATTGCTTCAATCCATGCGCTTATTCCAGCCTCACCTTTATTTATTTCTTGACCACCGCCAACCAGACACACTATTACTGCCCAATCTCGATGACGGTCTAAACAGGAGATTAAAAACTCAGGCTCTGAATATTCAAAATTTCTAATACCTTTTTTTCTATTCATGAAATTTTCAGTCTGTTTATGATCCCATGCTCTTTGTGCCTCATCAAATATCGCAACATGATCATAAGGTTCTGAATCATCTGTAAGATATGCGTCTCGATAATGGTGAATGTTTTGGATGAATGCTTTAACTTTACTCAAAGCATCACCTTTTTTTAGGTTTATTCCCTTCTCTTTTTCTTGTCTTACTTTATCTCTCGTCAGCGATTCTCGAAGGACAGAAACAAGCGGACCATTTCCCGAGAGAAAGATACTGTGTAAATCATTCTTGTCGTTATGTTGTTTTGTTGCAATATTTAGCCCAACAAGAGTTTTACCTGACCCAGGAACCCCTGTTACAAAACATATTATTTTTTGAGAATTTTGTTGAGCTATTGAAATTATTTTTGATATTGCACTCGTCGTTTGAGAAAGGTTTTTTGCGCTAGCATCATTTCGAACTATTTCGTCAACGGAATGATTCAAGTATAATGATCTTGCTGCTTCGATAATTGTTGGGGTGGGGCGATATCTACCTTTTACCCACATTTCGACATTAATCGAGTTGTGATATGAATCTTTTAAGACTTGATCAATCACAGATTCAAGATCGACCGTATTCGATATTATTGGATTAAAAACTTTATCACTGTGACCACTTTTATTAATAGAAATATTTTTAGATTTCGATTCCGTGGAAATTAAAATAGGTAATATTTTTTCATTATGACTTGTTTCATGAAAATTTGCAAGGTCTAATGCATAATCCCATACTTGATCAATATCATGGGACAAAATTCTTTTCTCTCCAATTTTGAATTCCATTATGAATATTACATCTGCTACAATGGTAACCACATCAATTCTTTTACCCATTCGTGGAATTGAATATTCGAAGAATATGCCACCAGATTTATTCCAAAGTGCCTTTTTTAAAATTTTTATTTGTTCAATCCATGCATCGCGTTGATTTTGATTAACATCAAAAGTGCTATTATTTACTAATTTTACTAATATCCAATCCGAATCGGTGGATAAAAAGTTTTTTATACTTGAAGAATAGAATTCACGCTTCATTAATCTAAATCACCTCATAGTTTATGATATAGTCTCACTGAATATCCAGATTTGAATAAAAATTTGCAATTAAATTCATTTTACCATTCATCCTTATGATTCTATTTGCTCAATCTATCAACAACTTTACTTCAGTAAACATCGAATTTGACAATGGTTATTAATTCAACCTCAAAAATGAAGATCGTCCGAAATCTAATTTTGAGATACGGCTGGAACACTATGTCATACCAAATATTGAATCCGGGCATTTCACATTGGTTTTCCGAACGGCGCGATGCGGTGATAGGGTATGTGGAAACCGGGACGTATATCATAGCGGCGGGATCGCCGGTCTCCTCCGAAGAACGGTTGGAAGATGTGGTACTTGAATTCTTCGGATTTGTGAAAGCATTGAAGAAAAAAGTCTGTTTCTTCGGAGCGCAGCAGCGAATTGCACCGATATTGCACGCCGTTGCACCCGTCTCTGCCATTTTGCTCGGCGCACAGCCGATATGGTCACCATCGGAGTGGCTGGCGTCGCTTCGGGAAAAGTCCTCGCTTCGTGCACAGGTCCATCGTGCTGTCAACAAGGGAATCAGTTCCGAATTATGGAATAGAGCAACCGCCGTTTCAATTGATACTCTCACCGGCTGTCTGAAAGAGTGGATCGACTCCCGCCGGCTGCCGCCAATGCGATTTTTAGTAGAACCAAATATCTTGAATGAATTGGATGACAGAATTGTCGTGATTGCGAAGAAGTACGATCAGGTTGTCGGCTTTTGTGTTGCATCGCCGATTCCTCTCCGAAACGGCTGGCTGATTGAACAGATAATCCGCGGACAACGTGCGCCGAACGGCACTGCAGAGCTGATGCTTGAAACAATGATTCGGCATCTCGAGACAATCGGTGCTAATCTGGTCACACTCGGTTTATCGCCATTGTCTCTTCATTACCCGCCACTGCAATCACAGCCCTTGTGGCTGACGATGCTGCTTCGCATAACGCGGCTTGGAGGGAAAATCTTTTACAATTTTGACGGACTCGATGTATTTAAAGCAAAGTTTCTGCCTGTTCAATGGGAGCCGATGTATGCCATAACGAATGAAAAGAAACCGACACTGTCAACATTATATGCGATAGGAGAAGTGTTCGCCGGAATGTCCCCGGTGCGGTTTTTGATGAAAGGTGCCGTGCGAATCGTTAGACGGTAGATTGTTCCTTTTTTTCTGATACCTGCTCAGACTGCTTATCTTCTTTGCTCAATTCTTCCAAATATCCTTCTTTGAGTTTTTCATATAAAGATTTTTTATCCACCAGCCACGCCGCGGCGTAACTGATGAGTCCCGCCAGCATCAGAAAGAAGATGAGCGAATGACGATCCGTCATTTCAAGAACAAGGATGGAAGAAGTGAACGGCGAGCGAGTCACTGCCGTCAGAAAGCCGACCATGCCGGCAAGAATCACAACATTAGCCTGCGGCTGTGTCAGAACGAAGAACGACGAAAATAACGAACCGAGTGCGGCACCCGCGCTCAGCGCCGGAGCAAAAACTCCTCCCGCCGCGCCCGAGGTAAAACTCAGCAACGGTCCGATGAATCTCGCCGGAGCGAGAAAAAGATCTCTGTTCGGTCCCGGCGAAAATAGCAGATCGAGCATCGTCTCTTTCCCCGAACCAAGCGAGGACATGGACATGACGAACGCGAAGAGCGCCAGCAAAAGGCCCATGCCTCCCGTAAACAAGAGCTGCGACCGCATTGTTGTAAACCGTTTGCGGAATGCGATGATGTTGATAATCAGCCGTGAAAAGAGCGCGCCGAGCAGTCCGGTGAGTGTTGCAACAAGAATTATCAGACTGGTCATGGAAATAATCAGTCCGGAAACTTTGGGAAATCCAAGATACAGATACGGTCCGAGAAACATCTGTGCCGTCATACCGGCGATAATCACGGCGGTGAGCAGCGACGTTCGGAATGCGGAGAAATGTGTTTTGGTCAGTTCTTCAATTGCAAAGACGATTCCGCCGAGAGGCGTGTTGAACGCTGCCGCGAGTCCCGCCGCACTTCCGGTTAAAATCATCACCCGTTCGGAGTATTTGGGCCATTTGATCGGAAGCACTTTGCCGACAAGCCGGAAAATCGCGCCTGAGATCTGGATTGTCGGGCCTTCCCTGCCGATTGCTCCGCCGCCGAAGACCATGATGATGCTGCTTGCGATTTTTGCAAGAATAATCTTCCCGCCGATCAGTTTCGGAACATGTTGATGCTGGTCGGTGCCTGACAGTTCCATTGATGCAGTCACCTGAGGAATGCCGCTGCCGCGGGAATACGGAGAAAAATAATGAACAATGAGCCATGCGCCGATGAAACTTGCGGGAGTGATGATGAAGACAAGCCAGGTAGTTTCGGAAAACAATTCGCGTCCGAAATCTTCCGCCGCAACAAACAGTTCCGCATAGAGAACGGAGAGAAGGCCGACAAGGAACGATGCAACCCAGAGCGGAATCGACCGGAGAAGATTGTCGGTCGCTTCCTTGTCGATATTGATCTTCACGAAGAAATCGGCTATGAGAATCCGAAGAGAGCGAAGATAGTTTTTTCCTTTTTCTTTTTCCGTCATTTCCTCCAAAGAATTCTAAAAAAGGATTCCGCGGTGGGCCGGTTACCGAACAGGATAGGTCAGCAGCGGTTCCGCTCCTCCCTTGTGTGCCGCCTGAAGATTAAAGAGAAACATCAGCAGATTGAATGTGGTCTTCGAGTTCAAATCATTGTCGGCAATGTAAAACCATGAATTCCTGTAATAAATTTTAACGGCTGCGTCTGTCGGTTCCGATTCGCTAGAGCGGATATTCATTACTTTGCCCGTCACAGAACTCCAATCAAACCTGCTTCCATCCGCAGTCGTTGTGCGCGTCACTTTCCCTTCCGCTTCGTGGATCGGAGGAATTTCAACGGATTGCGACAGGAAGAACATGACCGAAAGCAGGGAACGGCCCGTCATCGCAATTTCATCGGATGCCGACGGAACTCGTTTGGATGTTATTCTGTATGTCGTTTTGTTCGGTTCAAGTTTAAGCAGCGAAACGAACGTCTCCGCGGCTTCATCACTTTGATGCCGGGGTGATTTGTTCAGATATATCAGCAGCGATTGACCGTCGCTGTCCATCTCAATCTGTATTCTTCCGGCTATCTGCAGTACCCGGAACGATTCGCTCAGTTGTCTGAACAATGCAAAGTCTGGAGCTGTATCGGGAGTCGGTCCTGACGCGCTGATCGCATTGGGCACTCCGTTCATCTGCTGTACGCAGCAAAGCAGCAGCCGTTCAAGGCTCCAGCCCGACTGAGACAAAAGCAGAATCGTCGACGGCGGAATCGGCGTCAGCAATCGCCGTGCAAATTCTTCTCCTTGGAGCGGAATGTATGTCAAGGTCGGAGTCAGCACCTGTTCTCTGCTTACTCCAATGTCTGATGTTCCGGATCCCGCGCCGGGAATCGCAATCTCGGCACCGAGATTCCCCGCCGATTTGGTGCTTTGCGTCGAAACGACATTTGCCAATTCGAGAAACATCGGATTATCGCGGTACCGCATTCTGACAAGATTCGTCAACATCTGTTCATCCCACGACCGGACAACAACGGAATTAAAATCCGATCGGGTTTTTGTCAGGTGCTCACGGTTTATGTGTGAAACGCATCCGGACAGAATCAAGAATAGTGAGGCGGTCAGCAGTATGAAAAAATATTTTTTCATCAGATATTATTTGGATTGAAGAAGTTTTCCGGAAACTGTGTACGGAGTTTCCTTTCGCGCCAGCAACGCTGGAACCATATCATTCAATTCCTGTTTTTTTTCGGCGCTCCAAAAGGTGTTGATAAATGTGTCGCTGATGATTTCTTCGATCCTGGCTTTTAATTGCGCCGCTCTTCTTTTTTCGAAATCGCCGAATTTCAACAGATAGGCATGATGCCGGGAGATTTCCGATGCGATCTTCTCGATTCCGATGCCTTCGCTGGCGGTGGTTTTGACAACATCCGCCATCCATGATTGTTCATCGTGCGGTCGAAAGCCGAGTATCATTTTAATGGACATCACGGCCTGATCTGCACCAGGGCGGTCTGATTTGTTCATCACAAAGAAATCGGCAATCTCCATTAATCCGGCTTTCATCGCCTGGATGCCGTCGCCTGATTCCGGTACGAGCACCACGACGGTGGTGTCCGCAGCTCCGGCAATATCAAGTTCCGATTGACCGACACCGACCGTTTCGAAAATAATAATGTCAAATCCAGCTGCATCGAGAATATCGGCCGCTTCCCTGGTTTTCTTGCTGAGTCCGCCAAGAGATCCCCGTGAAGCCATCGAGCGGATGAAGACGCCTTCATCCATTTCCACTTCGCTCATTCGGACACGGTCTCCCAGCAGCGCACCGCCGGTGAACGGACTTGTCGGATCGACCGCAATGACGGCGATTTTATGATTTTGCGTTCGGTAATAACGGGTCAGTTTGTTGGTGAGCGTACTTTTACCGGCGCCTGGCGGTCCCGTAATGCCGATTCTGTACGCTTTTCCCGTATGCCGGTAAATCTGCGACAGCATTTCGGATGCTCCGTCGCTCTCATTTTCTACAAATGAGATTGCACGCGCAACAGTGCGCCTGTCTCCTGCCAGAATTTTATTTATGTCGAGCGGTTGATTCATCTGCTGAAATATGATAAATATTTCTAATAAAATTGTTTAGATCAAATCATCCATTATCTTCAACCTTGTGCAAACCGCGCGCAATCCTACGATCCTACGATCGATCGGGACTTATTCAGGAAAAACAATGCTGAAATAATCCATTAATTTTCCACGCTCATTCTCACCTATCATATCAACTGATATGATCGTTATTAAGAATTATCTTAATGTATCATCTTTGTTCATCCTGAGCAAGCGAGCTGCGAAAAGCAGCGAGCGCGTCGAAGGATGATCTATATGCTGATTCAATGAATCCGGTAGTGTGGTTTCATTTAACAGATTTGTTCTTCATTGCTGTGGAGCGAGATAGTAAATGAAGATTGATAAAATCTTCCTTCATCAAAGCTTCTTTTTTAGCTCTCGACCATTTTTTTATTTTTCGTTCAAACTCAAACGCATACCGTATGTCGGGAAATTCACAACTCCAAATAAGATGAATCGGTAATCTGGAAGAAGTGTACCCTGAATATCGGCGGGTATTATGGTCATGAATTCGTTGTTCTAGATCAGTCGTGGAACCAACATAATATGACGCATCCGCACATTTAACGATATAGACCCATGAGCGTTTCAATGTTTTTCGGATATTTAACTGTTCATCCTTCGATGCGTCCCGATCAAAAAGCGATCGGGACTTACTCAGGATGAACAATACTGAAATATTATTCTACTTTTCCAAAATCTGTCAGAATAGGCGAACCGACAATTGCAGATAAGAAACCAACATTTTCTTCGTTCTGATCAAAAAACGATCGGGACTTACTCAGGATATACAACACTGAAATATTTTTCTAACCATCCAAACTCAGTCCATGCAAGCGAGCTGCTGAAGGAAGATAAACAACAGTCAATATTACTTCGTCCTGAAAAATTCAACAGTCTGCTTCAAACCTGATTCCAGTGATACTGTCGGTTTCCATCCGAGCATATCGCTGATTTTTTTCGCTGAGATAACACTCCGCATTTGTTCTCCCGGTTTGGCGGTGGCATGATGTTCGTCGGCGGAAGAGCCGGTAAGTTTTTTGATATGCCCGAATAATTGGTTGACGTCGGTCTCTATACCTGTGCCGATGTTAAAAATATTCGAACCATTGTAGTTCAATCCAAGCAGATTCGCCTGCACGACGTCTCCCACAAAGACATAATCACGGGTTTGTTTTCCGTCGCCGTTAATCACCGGCTGCTCCCCTTTCAGCATTCGCTGAGAAAAAATCGCCACGACTCCTGCATCGCCGTGCGGATTCTGGCGCGGTCCGTACACATTCGCATACCGCAAAATCACATGATCGATGCCGTAGGATTCCTTGTAAAAAAACAAGTATTTCTCCGTCACCAGTTTCGTAATGCCGTACGGCGACAGCGGTCTCATGGGATGCTCTTCATCCGCCGGAAAATAATCCTGCTCACCGTAGATTGCTCCTCCGGTGGATGCGAAAAGAACTTTTTTCAATCCATGCATTCGTCCCTGCTCCATCAGATTCAGAAATCCGAGCACATTCACCGAGGCGTCAAATTTAGGATCGGCAACCGAGCGGCGAACATCCATCTGTGCGGCATGGTGACAAAGTACTTCGATCTTCTCATCGCGGAAAATTTCACTCACCCCTTGGTCCTGGATATCCATCGAGTACACTTTTGCTTTCTGATTCACATTTTCCTTTTTTCCACTGGAAAAATCATCGAGAATAACAACATGATGTCCTTCACGGATAAATGCATCGGCGACGTTCGATCCGATAAATCCGGCGCCGCCGGTAACGAGTATGTTCATTGTGTTTGTAATCCTTTCGATCCTATGTCGTTTCTGTAATAAATGCCGTCATATCGTATTTTTGAAACGGCGTTGTATGTTGTTTCGATTGCACTTTTTAAATCCGGACCGACGGCGGTCACTCCGAGGACTCTTCCTCCGCTCGTCACCAGCACATTATTGTTCACCGATGTGCCGGCATGGAACACGACCGCATCGGTCTCCGCTTCTTCTATGCCTTCAATTTTTTTTCCCGATTGATATTCGTCCGGATATCCTTCCGAAGCGGTAACAACGCAGACCGACGAAGAAGGTTTCAGCGTCAGTGTATATTCCGATACATTTCCTTCCGCACAGGCCTGGAACAATTTGAACGGATCGCTTTCAATCAGTGGAAGAACCGCCTGCGTTTCGGGATCGCCGAGCCTGCAGTTGAACTCTACTACTTTCGGACCTTCGGCGGTTACCATCAATCCGACGTACAGACATCCGCGGTATGGAAATCCCTCTATCTGCATTCCCGCCAACGTCGGTTCGATGATCTCTTTTTTCACTCGTGCAAGAATTTCATCCGTAACAACCGGCGCAGGAGCATAGGCACCCATTCCTCCCGTATTTTTCCCCGTATCGCCATTTCCGATTCTTTTGTGATCCTGTGCGGAAGGAAGAAGAACGTACGAATTGCCGTCGCACATGGCGAACACCGATGCTTCTTCACCTGTCATAAATTCTTCAATAACGATGTTGCTGCCCGCCGCGCCGAAACGGTGATTCTGAAAATAATCTTTTAGCGTCATTATCGCCTCGGTTGTCGTCACACAGATCGTTACTCCTTTTCCTGCCGCGAGACCGTCGGTCTTAATTACAAACGGCGGTGCCGACGAGGTTACATACCGCAGTGCGTCGTCATATTCCGATTCATTGAATGTACGGTACTCCGCCGTCGGAATGCTGTGCCGTGCGAGAAAATCCTTGAGAAAGATTTTGCTTCCTTCGATCCGTGCGGCTGCTTTACCGGGACCGAAGATGCTCAATCCGCTCTCCATGAACAGATCGACGATTCCCGCCACCAGCGGTCCTTCGCTTCCGACAATCGTCAAGTCTATGGAGTGTTTCTGCGCAAATGTTTTCAGTTGTTCGTGTTCATCCGCTTTCAACGGCACACATTCCGCGATTGATGCAATGCCCGCATTTCCCGGCGCACAATATATCTTCGATACAAGCGGACTCTTCTTCACTGCCCAGACGATGGCATGTTCTCTTCCTCCCGATCCGATTACGAGCACGTTCATCTCTACACCTCCAGAAATTTCGTGAAAATCTTTGCAAGTTCGCCGGTCAGAGTGTAACGATTATACCGGCTGATCACCTCGGGACGTGCACCCTTCAGTTCTTTTTTCTCATACCGTTCGTAGAGAGAAACAATCTTCGCCGCAATTGCATCGATATTCGCCGGCTCGACACACTCTCCGCCTGCTTCTTCAATCGTATTGCGCAGGTATCCTTTCGGAACACATCCGAGAATTTTTTTACCGGTGCCGATATATTCATACAATTTTCCCGGCGTCATCAAATCATCCTGGTTGATCAACCAGAGAACATCCGATGCCAGAAGATATTTTACCGCTTCTTTGTGTTCAAGATACCCGAGCAGATTGACTGCATTCTGCAATCCAAGCTGATTCACTAAATTGATGTATTCGGGACGAAAGAGTCCCACGAAACATGCTTCGATTCTCCCCCGAAGGTGTGCATGTTCCTTAAAAACTTTTGCCAGCGCCTGCAGAAAATAGACCGGAGTGATTGTTCCGTAAAACATCCCAGAATAGGTGATGCGTAATTTATCGATCTGCGGAAGAACGCCCTGATTCGGGAACTTCAAATCTTCCGGATCAAATCCGTGCGACAGGATCGCCACATCTCCGTAGGAGAGGAATTTATGCCGCTGTATCAGTTCTTCCTTCACATGCCGGCTCGTGGTAACAACCATGTCCGACGAATGGACAACATGTTTTTCTTTCTTGTAATGAATGTATTTGTGAAGCGGCGTGGGAAAATATTTGTACGGATAATTAATCCACGAATCCCGGTAATCAATCACCAAAGGAATTTTAAATTTCTTTTTTAATTCAACGCCGATCAGAAAGTCGGTAACGGGAGGAGCGGTGGCGAACAGTACATCAAACTGTTCTTTCGACAGTAATTCCGACGCTGCTTTCACTGCATGTTTCTTCCACCCGATCTTGTTGTCGGGAATGAATACCAGATCGCTGAGAAACGACAAAAACTTCCTCGTCCCTTCTTTCGGCATCTTCACGATCTCTTTATTATTTTTATGCACGACCGCGTTCACATCGGACGACTGCGTGCGGATGACGCGAATATGTTCGTTCTCAATCTCGCGCAGCAGCGAATCATCTTTTGCATAATATGCAGTGTTGCCGACGGTCAGCACGGTCGGCTCCCAGCCGTATTCCGGAAGATATTTTACGAATTTCAGCGTCCGTTGCACACCGCTGCCTCCCAGCGGCGGGAAATAATACGCAATGATCAATACTTTCTTCATGAATCAATCCCCGGGGGGATGCGCAAATGCTGAATCATCAATGCGATACCTTTATTTTTTTTATACAACAATAAGTTCCTTCGGTGATTCGGTAAGCACGTCGACACCCTTCGCCGCGACAATGACGGTATCTTCTATCCGGATGCCGAATTCGTCAGGTAAATAAATTCCCGGCTCAATAGTCACAACATGCCCTGCCTCTAGTGTATCCTTGCTTTTCGGTGCGACTCTCGGCAATTCATGAATCTCCAAACCAACACCATGACCGAGTGAATGACCGAAATATTTTCCAAATCCTTTTTTAGCGATGTAGTCCCGGGCAATTCTGTCGACGGTGCGCGCCGGAACACCGTGACGCACCGAATCACGCGACCTTCGCTGGGCATCGAATACTATCTGATACACTTGTTTCATTTTCTTCGACGGTTTTCCGATGCAGATCGTACGTGTCATGTCCGAATGATAACCGTCGACGGTGCATCCGAAATCAAGAGTAACAAACTCCCCCGAGCTGATCCGCTTGAGCGACGCAGTGCCGTGCGGAAGCGATCCGCGGACTCCGCTGGCAACGATGACGTCGAAGGAATCCTGTTCAGCTCCGAACGACTTGTGCAAATATGAAATTTCGGCGGAGAGTTCGATTTCACGCATTCCCGGCTTGATGATATCAAGTATGCGTCCGAAGACCTTGTCCGAGATTGTGAATGCGCGTTTGAGCGATCTGAGCTCCGATTCGTCTTTCTTCATTCGCAGATGTTCGACGATGCCGGCGACGGGAGAAATCTTTTTAGCGTCGATGGACGTTGTTATAATGTCAAATTCTGCAATTGTCGTATGATCTTTTTCTATCCCGACTTTTTTAATGCGGGAGAAAATTTTCTTTTTCGCCGCTGCTGATATCAGGCTTCCTTTCACGACATGTTTCCGATCAGCCTTCACTTCGGTCTGGATTATTTCCTGATATCTGAAATCGGTGAAAAAGTCACTCCTGTCGCGGGACACAGTAAGCAATCCGTTTGATCCTGAATATCCGCACAAGTACCTGAGCGTGGGAGCATGAGTCGAAACGAAAACATCAATAGTTTCCGATTTCATTGAACTGCGGAGTGCGTTAATTCTTGTGGCAAAAAGATTGTCTGCATTCATAATCAACCGTGGTAATTCGGCGCTTCTTTGGTGATATGAATGTCATGCGGATGGCTTTCGCGCAATCCGGCATCGCTCATTCTGACGAAACGGCCGCGCTCCTGCAGAGCGGAAATGTTTTCCGTACCGCAATATCCCATTGCCGCACGCAAGCCGCCGACCATCTGATACACCGTTGCACTTAATTCGCCTTTGTACGGAACCCGGCCTTCGATTCCCTCCGGAACCAGTTTCTGCACATCATCTTCCACATCCTGAAAATATCTGTCCTTGCTTCCTTCTTTCATCGCATCGACAGAGCCCATTCCCCGGTACAGTTTGTAGGTTCTTCCTTCGTACAATACTTTTTCTCCAGGACTTTCCTGAAGGCCTGCGAACAATCCGCCGATCATCACCGAATCCGCTCCGGCAGCGATTGCTTTCGGAATGTCCCCTGTCTGTTTGATACCGCCGTCGGCGATCACCGGAATTTTAAATCGTTTCGCAACTGCAGCACATTCCATAATTGCGGTGATTTGCGGAACTCCGACGCCCGCGACGACCCGCGTAGTGCAGATCGAGCCGGGTCCGATGCCGACTTTAATGCAATCTGCTCCCGCCTTGATCAAATCTCTGGCTGCCTCCGCTGTGCCGACGTTTCCGGCAATGACATCGATGGAGAATTTCGCTTTCACTTTCTTCACCATATCCATCACACCCTGAGAATGACCATGAGCGGTGTCTATAATAACGACATCGGCTCCTGCTTTCACCAGCGCGGAAATCCTTTCAATCGTATCAGTCGTCACTCCGACAGCAGCACCGACGCGAAGACGTCCATGCACGTCTTTGCATGCAAGAGGAAACCGTTTCTTCTTTTGGATATCCTTGAACGTGATCAGTCCTTTTAATTTTCCGTTTTTATCAACAACAGGCAGCTTCTCAATTTTGTGTTTCTGAAGAATTACTTCCGCTTCTTCCAGCGTCGTACCGACCGGTGCGGTCACCAGATGGGTGGACGTCATAACATCGGCGACGCGAAGAGAACGGTTCGGCTGAAACCGCAGATCGCGGTTCGTGAGAATGCCGACGAGTTTTTGTTCTTCGACGATCGGAATTCCCGAAACACTGAATTTCGACATCAGATCGAGCACATCGCCGACCGTTTTATCAGCCGTCAGCGTGACGGGATTCATAATCATGCCGCTTTCCGAGCGCTTCACTTTATCCACTTCCTCTGCCTGCCGGTCTATTGACAGATTCTTGTGGATAATGCCGATTCCTCCTTCCCGGGCGAGCGCAATCGCCATTTCCGATTCCGTCACCGTATCCATCGCTGCGGAGAGAAGAGGAATATTCAATCTAATACTGTTCGTCAACCGGGCGGTGACATCGACATCGCGGGGCAGAACCGAGGATTTTGCTGGGAGAAGCAGGACATCATCATACGTAATCGCTTCTCCGACAATCTTATTTGTTTTCATAACGATCCTTTTGTATAAAACAAGCGAAGGATGCAGTGTGCATCCTTCGAAAATAACGACATGAATATTGCGCGGTTTTCAATGAAATAACGCCGAGTATTGTGAGTGAGTACCGATCCAAAACCAGATGACGGATTCGCCATCTTCCACAGCAAGCGCCCGATGTCTGCTGCCGACCCGCATCGAAACAAATTCTCCTGCCTTCACCAATCGAAGCAGCGGATGCTGCGGATAATCTTTAATAACGGAAAAATTATGATCCGCCTGCTTTCTCACCCTCAACGGCTGAACATTATACAATTCAACGAAACTATCTACCGCAGCGTGCTTCATAGTTCCTTTGACTTCCCTTCGTTGTGATCATTCTTTGCCGCCGACGCTGCATTCTCCAACTTTTTATCTTTTACATTCTCTTCAAAATCTTTGTCCCATGAATCTCCGTCGAACTCGTCGAACCACTCCCGCAGCCGGACTCGTTCTTCCTTCGACAATTCGTAAATCTTCGCCTGTATCTGTTCCAGAAGATTCATTGATGGTCCTTACATAAAAGCGGCATGACCGGTAATATCCTCGCCGATAATCAGCGTGTGCATTTCGTGCGTCCCTTCATACGTCTTCACCGATTCAAGATTTGCAGCGTGACGCATAATCGGATATTCATCAAGGATACCGTTTGCACCGTGAATTTCACGCGCCATCCTGGCTATCTCAAGCGCATGGTAGACATTATTTCGTTTCGCCATGGAGATCTGTGTGAACTTTACGGTTCCGTTATCCTTCAACCGGCCGAGCTGCAGACAGATCAATTGTGCTTTGGTAATCTCTGTTACCATGTGCACAAGTTTTTCTTGCGTCATCTGAAATGCTGCGATCGGTTTACCAAACTGGATGCGGGATTGCGCATATTGCAGCGATGAGTCATAACATGCCATCGCTGAACCGATGACTCCCCACGCGATTCCGTACCGGGCCTGACTCAGACACATGAGCGGAGATTTCAATCCTCCCGATTTCGGCAACAGATTCGATTCAGGAATTAAACAATCCTGAAATACCAATTCAGATGTGACAGAAGCGCGGAGAGAATGTTTACCGTGCATTTCAGGTGCTGAAAATCCTTTCGTCCCTTTCTCCACAAGAAATCCCCGTACTTCCCCGTCCAGTTTCGCCCAGACGACCGCGACATCGGCGATCGTTCCGTTCGTGATCCACATTTTTGCACCGTTTAAAAGATATCCTCCATCCTTTTTCTCGGCGCGGGTAATCATGCCTCCGGGATTAGAACCGAAATCCGGTTCTGTCAGACCAAAGCAGCCGATTTTTTCGCCTTTTGCCAGGAGCGGCAGCCAATGATCTTTTTGTTCCTCGCTGCCAAACGCAAAGATCGGATACATGACAAGACCGCTCTGCACCGAAGCGAAACTGCGGATACCGCTGTCCCCCCGCTCCAGTTCCTGCATCATCAGACCGTATGCGACGTTGTTCAATTCCGCGCAACCATACTTTGCGGGAAGCGTCGGTCCGAACAGACCGATATCCGCCATCCCTTTGACCAGATGCATCGGAAACGTGCCAGCGCGGTTGTGCTTTTCAATAATGGGAATAACCTGTTCGTCGACAAATTCGCGTACGGTGTTGCGGACTAAAATTTCATCTTCTGAAAGGAGCGAGTCGAGATTAAAATAATCAACGCCTTGAAACTTGGCCATGGGAAAACCTTTTCGGAATAGGTTCGGAGGAATTTTCGTTTAATAAAATACCAAAATATGAGGGGATTTTCAAGGTACGATTCGGGAAGAAGGGATTTAAAACACGAAAGTCAGAAGCAACGGACCCCACCGAACGCTGCGTTCTGACATTTCGTATTGAGAGAAGATTTCTCTCAGTGTTTACTGAAGACTTACTGTTGAAGCATTTCCATTGATCAATTGTTCACAATATCTGGATACTTTTTCGCTGCCGTCGTACACCGTTGCTTCGCGGACTGCCTGCACGCCTGCTTCATTACCGAGCTGCATCAACGCCGAGGCTGCCGACATTCTCAACTGTTCCACTTTATCGGAGCGAAGCACTGTTATCAATGATTCGGATGCTCCGGTCAGCCTGTATCGCGCAATGTATGCAATGGCGCTGTTTCTGATGCCGATATTATCGGATGAAAGAGCATGCAGATAGTTTTTTTCCACGGAACGCCAATCGATCTGTTTAGCACTGTTTTTCTCCGGATGTTTTGCAAATGCAGCGGAAGAAATGAATGTGATGGTTAACGCTATTGCAGTGAAGAGAGCAAAAAATTTCATTGGAGGTAATCCTGATATCGTGTTAAAAAGTGACCCTGTAGTATTCGATATCAGCAGCGGAAAGTTTCAACATTTTTCTGCGCTGTTAAGCCAAACGAATTTTGTTGAGGATTGTCTATGTATACCGTTTTGTCACTGTGCTGGGGTGAAGCGATGCTAACGGTGTTCCGGAAGGAAGTGTACTCAGGTTATTCGGATTCGACGACGGGAATTTTGTATTTCTTAATTTTCAGATAAAGAGTCTTGAGGGTAATGCCGAGAGCCCGCGCAGATTTGCTTCTGTTGAATTTGAACCGTTTTAATGTCTGTTCGATATGCATCCGCTCCAATTCTTCAATCGTCATGGAGGATGAATCGTGCGCGGGGGAGAATGATTGCTGGTGATGAGCATCGGAATGCATCAGCACAAAATCTTTCGCTCTGATCGTTTCATCATGTGAAAGCAGCACCGCACCTTCAATCGCATGCTCCAGTTCGCGGACATTTCCCGGCCAATCGTATGCCATCAGCGATGCCATGACGTCCGGTCCGATCTTTTTTGGGGTTTTCGTCTTCGCTTTCTTCTTGAGAAAGAATTCCACCAACGGCGGAATATCTTCTTTTCTGTCCTTCAGCGGCGGGATTCTCAATGTGACAACATTCAACCGGTACAGCAGATCTTCGCGGAATCTTCCCGCTTTCACTTCGGATTGTAAATCTTTATTGGTGGCAGAAATAATTCTGACATCGACGGTCATCGATGTCGTGCCGCCAACCCGCCGGAACTCCCCGGTTTCCAAAAAACGGAGCAGCTTCGGCTGTACGACCTGACTGATATCGCCGATCTCGTCGAGGAACAACGAACCGCCGTTTGCCACTTCCACCAATCCCTGTTTCATGACATGCGCATCGGTGAACGCACCCTTTTCATGTCCGAATAATTCGCTCTCGAGCAGCGAGTCGGGAAGCGACGCACAATTGACGGCAACAAACGGCCTGTCCGCCCTCAGGCTGTGGTGATGAATCAAACTGGCAACGAGTTCCTTTCCGGAACCGCTGGCTCCGTGAATGTGTACGATCGAATCGCTTTCGGCGATTTTTTTTGCCGTCGCAAGCATCGACTGCATGGTTTCGCTGCGTGCAATAATTTCCTTCTCACCGCTTTTCCGGGTAAGCTCGTACTTCATCAATTCGATGTCGATCGTCAGTTTGCGATGCTGCACGGCGCGTTTTACCGTGGCGAGCAGTTCATCCCTGTTGTACGGCTTTCCCACAAAATCATAGGCGCCGAGTTTTGTCGCTTCGATGGCGGTTTTGACGTCGGCGTAATTTGAGAGCATAATCACTTGCGTGGTGGGATGATGTTCGGTGATGAATTTCAGCACTTCCATCCCTCCTACGCGCGGCATTTTTACATCAAGAAGGACGATGTCGATGGGCCGGTGCTGCAGCGTGTTCATCGCCTGTGCGCCGTCGTTGGCTGTGATAACATCGAATTGTTTCAGTTCGGAAAGTTCTTCTTTCAGCAGAAAGCAGACGGACGGCTCATCATCAACAACAAGAATGGAATGATTGCGAACCATTGCGGACCTTCACGTAGGAATGTACGAAAACGGGAATGTTATTCGGCGGACAGAACGCGTTCAATGGTGGTCAGGAGATCGACCAGATCGTATGGCTTGCTCACGAAATCTTCGGCACCGAGCTTTTTGGATTCGATGGCATTTTTCAGATCGGCAAAACCGGTGAGCATGATTACTTTGGCTTCGGGACGTTTTTCTTTGATAAATTTCAATACTTCAAAGCCGTCCACACGGGGCATTTTAATATCCAGCAGCACGAGATGAAATGTCCGTTGTTCCAGAATCGAGATCGCCTCGTCCCCGTCCGCCGCCGAAACGACCGAATACCCTTCCCCCTGCAGTTCACTGCTGAGAACATTGCGAAGCGCATCTTCATCATCGACTACTAAAATATTAAACGGCTGTGCCATAAGTGCCTCAAGAAAAGTGGGATATTGTTCTCTCCAAACAATAACGATGAAATAATAGCCAAACCTGCATAAAAAATCAACTATAAAGTTATTACAACATTCAAATTCTTGCTCATTCTGCAATCTTCTTGTATCTTCCAACAGAATGATTGTAAAAGCGTATGCAAAAATCAACCTGGGTCTTCATATTATCGGTAAACGAACTGATCACTACCATAATATCGAGACGATCTTCCACCGGATTAATCTCTTCGATGAAGTTAATATAGAGAATTCGGACGAGATATCAATATCAAGTTCGGATGAACGCCTCCCGAAAGACGGCAGAAATCTCTGCTGGAAAGCAGTCGAAATACTAAGGAAGGAACTCGGCGTCCCCCACGGTGCCCGTATCAATATCCGAAAAAATATTCCGATCGGGGCCGGTTTGGGAGGAGGAAGCAGCGATGCCGCAGTCGTTTTGAGGACATTGCCGGTCCTCTGGAATGTAACTGCAGATCAGGAATTGCTTCAAACATGCGCGCTTCAGATCGGTTCTGATGTTCCCTATTTTCTCCATGACGGCTCAGCGGCTGCAGAAGGAAGGGGCGAACAACTTCATCCCGTTGATGTACAGCTTCCGTATTGGATCGTTTTAGTCCATCCGAAGATCCACATTTCCACTCCCTGGGCTTACGGCGAACTTTCAAAACGAAGGAACGGTACGTTTCCGGTGCGTCCAAAAATCCTTGATAATTTTTTGCAGGATGCACACAAGACCATTCTTTCGGCAGAAAATGATTTTGAACCAATCGTCTTTGAAAAACATCCCAGCATCCGTTCCATAAAGGAAAAAATGCTTTCGCTCGGTGCTGTTCATTCGTTAATGTCGGGCAGCGGTTCATCCGTCTTCGGCTTGTTCGACGATATGGTCGGTGCACTAAAAGCCGTGGAACATTTCACCAGCGAATATTTTGTCCATCTTACCGAACCGAACTTTACTCCGACCGGCCCATGACGCGTTTTCCATTCTTTGCTGCAATCGTTATTGTCTTCTGGAGTGCAGCTCCGGCGCAATCTGTGGATACTCTCCGCACGGGAAGGGATTCGCTCGAACGAATCGATCCGGTTCCGAATGTCGGATGGTTAGATCCGTTCGGCACTTCTGCATCCATTATCACTTCCCGCGATATCACCATCCGTGATTACAGATCTCTGTATGATATTCTTGCAGACCGGCCCGGCGTTTTTGTCCGCGATCTTGCAAGTCCCGGTCAGAAAAACCAGCTCGTCATATATGGAATTGATGATAAGAATATTGCCGTGATGATCGACGGCATTCCGTATAATGATTTCTACACCGGCAGCGCTAATCTTTGGAGCATTCCCGTTGAATCGATTGAACGCGTAGAAATGTTTACAGGCGCACAATCAATGTTTTACGACGGCGCCTCAGCCGGAGGTGTGATTAATATCGTAACAAAAGATTTCAATAATAACCGGGCAATCACATCGTTGCGCTATAGTCAGGGTGTATCAGCATATTCTCAAACGGATGCCATGTTCGCTCAGAATGTCGCTTCCGGTGTTAACCTCTCCATGGCGTTGTCGCATTACGGTTTCGGATCCAGCAAAGAGAGTCAGAGCTATCGCGCCCGCTTCGACAATTCGAATCATGATCTGTGGAATTTCAGAGCAAAAGTCCGTTATGATTATTCCTCGCACATCAGTTTGTTGTTTTCATATATTTATGACCGGTCGTGGACCGGACTGTTTGGCGGAGTCAATTACAGAAACACCTCATCGATTTATGACGGGTTGACAGCAACAGTGATTAATTCCGACGCATATGAGAAGCAATATAACAGTCACTATCGGTTGACTGCGGCATACTTTCCATTTTCAGATTCGTCGCTCCTCGCCGCAATCTCGGGATATTCGTATGATCGTCTTCGGGAGTACAGGGATGAAGAAAACCGGAGCATCTCCCGTAACTCCATCATCGCTGCGGATGATTTTTCCTCGGCAGGACGTGGGGTGAATGTCAGACTGAGATCCTCGCACTCGGCATACAATGTTCTTGGATATGCCGATTTGCTTCAGAT
>CAZQSI010000002.1:5531-53082 GCA_964596155.1 uncultured Chitinophagaceae bacterium | reverse complement strand
AAAGAGACGTTTTCCGTCATTTCGGGAGGAGTTCGCTATCGGAGCGGCACCGGCATGACGGCGGAATTTTCGTATCAGCGAACAATTCAGTATGATCCGATTATTTTCGATACGATTTCATTCTCAGGAACACCCGCAGATCTCAATTATTATTTTCCAAAACAATTTTCGTTTCAGTCAGTCTCCTCCCGCGTTCATGTACAGTGGGGAGAGTTTCATACAGAAGGAAGCGGAATGTTTCTGCAGCAGCCCTCCATTCAAAGAAACGGCAAAGCAGTTACGCGTTATCCGGATTTGGTGTTGAACGGATCAGTCTATTACAAAGGTTTGCTGGCGAATGGAAATCTTGACCTACGCACCGGCATTCGCGGAAACTTTTTCTCAGAACAAACCGGTATGACGCCTCTGAACCGGTTCGGTGTCTGGATGCCGTCGACAATACTCACCTATGGTCCCGGCGGCTCGATCGATTTTTTTGCGGTCGGGAAAATCGGCGATGCATATGTTCACCTGATTTGGGAAAATCTGACAGGAAATCAGTATCTGCTGGCACCTGTATATCCGTTGTATGAACGAAACATTCGGTTCGGCGTTACGTGGCAGTTTATCGACTGATCGTCATTCGGCTCCGATTGTCGCTCGCAGCTTCCTGGGAAGTTTTTTCACTACTTCGTCATACGAATGGTCGATCATTTCAATGATTAACCTGTCCGGAATTCCTCCGCTGCAATCCACCGTATTCCAATATTTTTTGTTCATATGATAACCGGGGCGGACCGCATCGTACTTTTCCCGCAGTTCGATTGCTTTTTCCGGATCACATTTTAGATTGATCGAAAGAGGAAACCGGCGGACATCGGTAAACAGAAATGACTTATTAAAAACTTTGAAGACCAGCGTATCCTCGTCGAACGGAAACTCTTCCGTAATGGTTCCTTTTTTTGAAAGGCAATGTGTCCGTACCGTTTCAAGATCGATCAAATTGCATCTCCTCTCAATTGCCTGATTCTTTTTCTCGCTTCTTCTCTGAACAAGGAATACGGATACCGCTCCAGAATCACTTCGTACGCATCAATGGCTTTTTGTTTATCCAGGATGTAGAACTGGAACAGCTCGCCGATTCTGAATTGCGTTTTATCTCTTTCGATGCTCTCTTTATACTCCTCAAGCAGTTTCCGGTATGCCTGAAGCGCTTCGGGATATTGTTTCATTTGAATGGAATAATCACCAATCTTGAGCAGCACATCATCCGCCATTGGTGCGGCTGGATACAGATCGAGAATCGAACGTAAGAGTGCGACCGCTTCGCTCAATTTGAACTGGCGCGCCAGCAGCTCCGCCTTTGAATAGAGCTGAAGAGCGGGAGTAAATTGAAATCTGTTTTCCGTGATAAAGTATTGAAGGAGGAGCGCATCGTTTGACTCATCGGCTTTCAGGTTTTCCGTCAGCGGTGTAAGCAGGGCAAGTGTGCTGTCGAAATCATTTCTGAAAAATTGTATCTCGCTCAACCGGAACTGTGCAATATTCCGCTGCTCCGTACCGGCATAGGAGGATGTGAGCATGCGGCGAAACGAAGCCGCGGCACCCTCCAGCTGCTGTTGGGCTATCCGTATATCGCCAATGGTCATTAAGACCTCCGGCACCATAGGTCCGCCGGGGGAAACGGTCAAAACGGAATCAAAGATTTTCAACGCTCCGTCCAGGTCCAGTAATTGTTTATACCTGATCATGCCGATTCTATATAATGCGTTGGCTCCGACGGCGGAAAACGGAAATTCTCTTGCCAATGAAGAATAGAGTGTAATGGCGCCCGAGAAGCTCGGACGGGATTCGAGCATGGTTGACGTCGTTTCTTCCGATCCTTCCGTCGCCGTCCCGGCAGCGCTGAGCTCTTCTATACAGCGGGCATATCCGAACCGGGCGGCCGGCATGAATTGAAGACGGGAATCATTTTTCAATGCTTCAGAATATGCCGCGGAGGCAATGCGGTATTCCTTTTCTCTGAAAAGCCGCTCGGCAAAGTTGAAGAGTTCCAGTCCGTTCGAACGGACGGATTGTTCGAGCTGCCGTGTAATTGTTAACGCCTCGTCATACTTTTTTCCCTCCATCAGAAGCCAGACATACAAACGCATCAGCGGAATGGCATTGGTTCTTTTTACTTCAGCTTCCACCACGGACAATGCGGAGGCAAGTCCGTCCGTTCTGACAACAATCGAAGCAAGACGGGATTGAACGAAATCATATTGCTGCTGATTGTGCATCAGCATGGTGATATATTCCCGGGTCGCATTTCCAAAATCCATCATAAACGAATAAAGAAATCCCAGCTCGTTGGCAAACAGATACCGATCACCGATCTCGCTCCTGCCGCGGAGATATGTCGATACGGCTCGATCGAACAAACGCTGATTTGCCTGCTCATTCGCCACGGTTCTGTACACCATTTGATTTTTTTGAGCCGAAAGAAGAATTGCATTCCACATCGAATCGGCGCGCTCCCCTTTTCCCTGCATCGAATAGAGACTGCCGATGTTCGCTTTTAAAGCAAGATCAAGAGGCGTCAGCCGAAGCCGCCGAAAACTGACGCTGATCGCCGCATCATAATTTTTCAGCTGTATGTTCGTCCTTCGCACAGCGTCAAAATAGACATAGTTGGCAGGATCCTTTTCATAGAGGTCCGAATAGAGCTGAAGCGCCCGCTCATGATTACCCTGCTGTTCGAATGCCTGGGCAAGACGATAAATATCCTGCTGCTGAATTTGCGCATGCTGGAATTGCAGACAGAGCAGACACCAGAGAGCGATTTGAAAGGTCAATTTCATAGAGATCAATATAATAATTTGAGATTGGGATTGCCAAGCAACTGATTTATCCCCTCTGTGTTCTCATTCATTGCTTCCATCCCTCTATTTAAGTATTTTGAAGTCTGGCTCACTAATATAAAGCACGTGATTGAAAAAAAATATCGCGATTCTTGGCTCAACCGGTTCCATCGGCTCCCAGGCTCTGGATGTCATTTCAGGGTTTCCGGATGTTTTCAGAGTTACATATTTAACGGGAAACAGCAATCTTTCTTTATTACTCGATCAAACGAGGAAGTTTCGACCAAAAGGTGTAGTAGTATTTAGCGAGGAAGCGGCGAAACAGATATCCTCAAAAGTCCCCGGCGGTACTGAAATTATTGTCGGGACGGATCAACTCTCCGATGTGGTACAACGGGACGATGTTGACATTGTTGTCAGTTCATTGGTAGGATTTGCGGGGCTGCAACCCACCATTCGCGCCGTCCAAGCGGGAAAAAAGATCGCTTTGGCGAATAAAGAGACATTAGTCGTTGCGGGCGAAATCATCATGCCGCTCGTCGCGAAACATCAGGTTGATCTGCTCCCGGTGGACAGCGAGCATTCCGCAATTTTTCAATGTCTGATCGGAGAGCTTCCGAATAAAATCGAACGCATTATCTTGACAGCATCGGGAGGTCCGTTCAGGACAAAAACAGCCGAAGAACTGAAGTCAGTCACCCTCGAACAGGCGCTGAAACATCCGAACTGGACGATGGGCAATAAAATTACGATCGATTCTGCAACAATGATGAATAAAGGACTGGAAGTAATAGAAGCGCATTGGCTGTTCGATGTTCCCGCACACAACATCAATGTGGTGGTTCACCCGCAGTCGATCATCCACTCCATGGTGGAGTTTGTTGATGGTTCGATCAAAGCGCAAATGGGAATGCCGGACATGAAGGTTCCGATTCAATATGCGTTGACATATCCTTCCCGTTCCGCATCGGCGTTTCCGCGTGTCAATTTCCCGCAATTATCGGAAATGACATTCTTTGAGCCGGATTTGAAAAAGTTTCCCTGCCTTCAGCTTGCCTACGACGCGCTGAAGGAAGGAGGAACGATGCCCGCCGTGTTGAATGCGGCAAACGAAGTGGCAGTTGCAAAATTTCTAAACCGGGAAATCCCGTTTATGAGCATTCCCGCAATGATTTCGGAAGCGATGGAACGGCATTCGGTCACCGCGAACCCTTCGCTTGAAGATATTGTTGAAGCAGACAGAAGCACTCGAGAAGATTTTCACTAATAAGGAAGCACAAAGCATTATGGAAACAATTTCCACCATTATCTATTTTTTAATCACCATCGGCATTCTTGTTTTCGTCCATGAATTGGGCCACTTTCTTGCCGCGATTTCCTGCGGTATGCGCGCCGAAGTGTTCGCGCTCGGCATGGGCAACAGAGTTTTCGGTTGGAACAGGATCAACGGATTTACATTTGGAAAATTGCGGGATGATGTTGACCTGAATGGAAATACCGATTACCGTGTTGCGGCATTTCCCATCGGCGGATATGTTAAGATCGCCGGTATGATCGACGAAAGCCTTGAATCCGATGCCGTGCAGACAGAACCGCAATCGTGGGAATATCGTTCGAAACCGGTCTGGAAACGGATGATCGTGATTTCCGCCGGCGTCATCATGAACATTTTTCTTGCCATCGGTATTTTCTGGGGCATTAACTACGTCCAGGGTGAATCGTTCATGCAGACGACGGAAGTCGGCATTGTTATGGACGGATCTCCTGCCGAGCATGCAGGACTGAGAACCGGCGACCGCATTCTCTCCGTGAACGAAAAACCGATGGAATACTGGGAAGCGATTCAGACATCGATTTATTTTGATTTTCTGGGAAAAGATCTCTCCATGAAAATCCTGAGGGATGGAAATGAACAGTCCATCTTCATACCGCGGAGTGAAATTCCGGATATTTCTACATCCACATTCGGAATAGTTCCGAACAATACCGAAGCAGTTGTCAGCGATGTTATCTCAGGAACTCCTGCGGAACGGGCGGGTGTGAAGCCAAACGATGTCATTCTCTCTGTCGGCGGCGTGCGCGTATTTAATCAGGAACATGTCATCGGAGTGGTGAGCAAGAATCCCGGCAAGGAATTGACCATGGTGGTGCTGAGGGATTCCGAACAGCAGTCGCTTTTGGTCACTCCATCTTCGGAAGGAAAAGTCGGTATTATGATCGGGAGCCGATACAATGGACCGGTGCTGACGAAACAATACGGTTTATTTGAATCATTTCCCCGCGGCATCCGGCAAACCATCAGCGCAACGACGCTGTATGCTCACGCAATCTGGCAGATGATCACCGGGAAAGCAGAGTTCACAAAATCGGTCGGCGGTCCGGTAAAGATCGCGCAAATGGCAACCCGAAGTGCTGAAGTCGGCATTACCAGTTTTCTTGCATTTACGGCTTTGTTGAGCATCAGTCTCGCCGTGATGAATATTCTTCCGATCCCCGCGCTTGACGGAGGTCATCTGATCGTTTTGCTGTATGAAGCAATCGTCCGCAGACCGATTCCAAATGCCGTTCAAATCAGAATCCAGCAGGCCGGAATGGCAATATTGCTGGCATTTATGGTGTTTGTTATCTACAATGATATATTCGGTTAGAAGTGGTACGGCGTTGCTCGGCAATTGTGCGGATACGGCTGGAATTTTAACAGCGTGATGATTAACACATTACGGCAACTGGATTTGTCTATTTTGTACTGAGTACTATGAGGAGAAAAGCTATGAAAAGGTATTTCCTACCGATCATCGTTTCGGCGTGTATGACCGCGGGGTTATTCGGTCAGTCGATCACCGTTGATCCCGTCATCACTGAAGCAGACATCATTAATGCGTCCGTGCTGGTCGATCCGCTGGCGGAAAAAATAAAATTTATCGATCCAAAAACATTCTCGCTGAGATTCAATAATCTCAAGAATGTCCCGATCAAGGCAAGCATGGAGCTGGAAGCGTTTGTGACGCTTGAAGAGGACCGTATTCGTACGCCGATGTTTATGGGGACGGCGAAGACCAAAAAACCGTTTCTGATTCCTGCAACCGGCAGAACGTTCACCAGCAGAGATGCGGACAATCCCTCATCCGATATCGACCTTCGGCAGACCGTCAACGAGGATCTGAAGAAAAAACTGAAAGACAAAATTCTTCTTCCGGAAAGCGGCGGACGGGTTCCTTCCGGACTCTATGAAATACGAATCGTTGTAACGGTTGATTCGGTCAACGGTGTTGCCGTCCGTGAAAGCCCGATTGAGATCAACCGCTCCGTCAATGTCACGAATCCGACAACGGCAGTGCTGCTCACACCGTTTAACAACGGCTACATATATCCCACTCCCTTTCCTCAGTTCCAATGGATTTACGATACGCGTTCGGTGATGATTTCAGTCTATGAATTACGTCCCGAACATCAATCCCTTGAAGATGCAATCGGCGCCTCCGATCCGTACCTGCAGGTGCAGATCGACCGCAGACTTTCGGGAAACCTGACATCGTTTACATATCCCCAAAGTGCGGCAAGCAGACCCGGTGTTGATTTTAAACGCGGACCGAGGCAGCTTGAGCGCGGAAAAATGTACGTTGTCGTTCTGGACGGTATCATGACTGCATTCGGTTTTGAGGTTGAACCGCTCCGGACGATCCGTTCCTTTGTCATTTCGGATCCTCAGGGTCAGGTTGTGATAAACATTTTACAGACAACGTTCGGCGGTTCCAATTTCCAAAGTACATTTAATATGATTCAGGATATGAATTTGCAGATTAACGCTGCCGGCATAACACTTAATGGGGTTTCTATCTCGCCGCAAGACCTGCAGAAATTATTGATGGAAAATAAAGATCGTATCTCCAGCGTCCGGTTTGAATAAAAACGGGATGAAAGGATTATTCATGAAAAATCTTATGAACATATTGAGCATTGTTGTCATCACCGTTACTGCCGTCATGCTGGCGCCCGGTCAATCCAAAAAGACGGTGGCGACAATTTTCAAACCGGTCGGCACCGTCGACCTCAAGTCCGGCGAAAAGGATTGGACAGCAGCCAAACCGGCAATGCCGCTCTTCAGCGGTGATATTGTCCGCACTCAGGAAAATTCATTTGCCATCGTCAAGTTTCTCGAAAATTCCATAATACGTGTTCAGGAAAAATCGGAAGTGACGATCAGCGGCGAAATCAGAACCGGCGAATTCTCCAAAAACGTCCACCTGGAAAAAGGCGAAGTCGGATTCAACGTGAAAAAACGTCCGAACGAAAAATTCGAATTCTCCACACCGACGTCTGTCGCTTCGATCCGCGGAACATCCGGACTTCTCATCTCCGGACTCGACAGCACGGATGTGCTGATCCTCGGCAGCGGGCGGGTCGATTTCAAGAATCTCGTGTCGAACACCATCCTCAGTGTCAAGGGTGGACAAACGGGATATTCCATGGCGGACGGTTCCATAAAAGTTGAAGAATCATCGCAGGAAGATCAGCGTCTCCTCAATCAGGCAGCTGATGACACGACGGGAACCGAGGGAAGTAATTTTGAAGGATCGGGTTCCGGTCAGGACTCCACGACATCCGCGACCGGCATTACACTCGGTTTGTCAATTACTGCACCGGTCGGGAAAGAAAATCAGGACCTGATAGTTTCCGTTGAAATTACACATGCGTCGATCAAAATCGATTCATTAAGGCGCACCGTTTCGGATTATACGCTCTATTACAGACCAAAACCAGATCAAGCGTTTAAATTCCTCAAAGCCACATTCAGCGGACGCGTGACAAAATTCACCATTCCGGCAAATGATGTCTTTGCACCAGAGATTGCAGTCTACGCAACAATGAGACTGCAGGACGGATCTGAGTTCTCCGTTCCGGCGGTGTCACCGGAATCAAATCCGATCAAATTGACACTGCAGGCAGGGAAAAAGAACGAATTGAAGATTCCCTTCACAGATCCGACAGGGAAGAAAAAGACAATGATCATCGAATATAAGTAGCCGGACACTCTCAGGAGAATTGGTCCGCCGGTAATTTCACTCACAATCGCTTGCAACTCTTTCACAGTTTTGATAGATTGCAGGCGATTTCTATGTTTAACCTGACATCCCGAATGAAATCATACTCTCGCTCTCTCTTTTTCTGCATTTTCTTCACATTGCCATTGACCGCACAGGTCACGACATACCTCAAGGCGATACAACCGGCCAATGCGCCGGAGAGGCAACCGCTGACTGTTTCTGTTGCACTGCAGCAATCATCGGAACTTGCACGCGTGGTGCTCTATTATCGTCAATTCGGTCAATCGGAATTCCGCTCACAGGAAATGCAGATGTTGCGGGATTCGGCAATCGCAGATATTCCCGAAAGCGATGTCATGGCTCCGTTCATCGAAGTGTATGCCGTAGCGACAACTCAAAACGGTTCGATTGAGTCGCTTCCGTTCGACAACCCCTCCGTAAATCCGGCTCGGATTTCGGTTGACCCGGCACCGAAAAGCGATTTCCAGATCATCATTCTCAGTCCTGAACGGGGTGAGCAAGTCCGCGTAGGAGAAACCTACATATCCATCTCGTTTGTGTATGCAGATACGCTTATTGATAAATCAAAAACATCTATCCGCTTAAACGGCATTGACCTGTCGGCCAGCGCGGTGATATACGACGATCTGTTGATCGTTCCCCCTGAAGCGGTTCCTTCGGAAGCACTGACCGGCGCCGCAGAACTGGTTGTCGAAACATTTGATGCAAACGGAGAGGAACTCTCCACCATCCGCAGAAAATTTACCGTGCTGACTGTTGCACAAGCCGAAGAGATTGAAAGTTCGTTTCAGGGTTACGGCAGTGCTCAGGCGGAAACACGGAACGAGTCGATCAAAGGAATCAGCAAAACGTATAATCGACTCGATGCCCGTGCGTCGGGATCATATGCAAAATTTTTACGGATGAACACGCAGCTGACAATCAGTTCGGAAGAAAAACCGGAGAACCAGCCGCAGAACCGGTATTTCTTGGGAATAGAAACGCGAGCAGTGAAACTCGGGCTTGGCGATGCTTATCCCCGGTTCCCGTATACAATCATGGACGGACGGAGAGTCCGTGGATATACATTCGACCTTCTGCTCGGCGGATTCAATGTGAATGTAGCCCAGGGCGAACTCCTCCGGCGCGTGGAACTGAATTCAATTGCCCAGACATTGAAGAGGGACATGACAATCGTCCGACCGAGTTTCGGAAAGGGAGAAAACTTCCAGTGGGGATTTTCTTACATGAAGGCGGCGGATCAATTCGACCCGGCGCAGCAGGTGTCGGTCCGGCCTCAGGAAAATGTTGTTTTCGGTTCGGACATGCTGATTGCGTTTGACAATAAACGAATCGAATTTACGGCGCAGACTGCCGTCAGTATGAACAACGTTGATATTTCCACGCCTGAATTCAACAAAGACAGTATCGACGCCGCTATTGCGCGCGGAACTTTTTCCTCCAGCGACGGCGATCAGTTGAAAAAATTTCTTCCTCTGTTGAAGTTATTTATCACGCCCAACGAAAATCTTGTACCGATCAATCCTGTCGGCGGCACCTCGCTTGTCTATGAAACAGGTTTGGCGTTCAATTATTTTGGGAATTATCTGAAAGGGACCTACATTCTCCACGGACAGGATTATGTTTCTGCCGGCGCCACTTCTCTGCGCAAGGATATCAAAGGATTCAACATCATCGACCGGCTGCGGTTGTTTAACAACCGATTATTCCTGACCGGAAGTCTTGAACAATTGACAAACAACACGTCGGGGACGGAAATCACGACGACAACATATAAGACGATCAATACATCGCTCTCGTATTATCCTCCGCGCGATCTTCCCAACGTAACGGTTGGATACGGATTGAATACAAACTCAAATCCGTTGAATCCTGTACCGGCGGATTCGAGCGACATCGCTCAGCAAATTGCTCTGAAGGCGATTAACGACAAAACAATCCGGTACTTTTTCCAGACATCATATGCATTTAATTATGTCGGAAGGCACAATGCGTCGATTAATCTGGATGTATCCAACAAAGACGATCTCACGCCGAAACAGCAGGATGTTTCAACCATGAACGTGATCGGTTTGGTGAGCACCGTTCATGATTCCAAACTTGAAAGCACTGTCGGTATTTCATTCAGCAGTCTTAAATTTCCGCAGATTGACACGCTGGGAGTCACTTCCCAGTCCACATTGGCCTATCAGACACTATCCCTGACGGGTCGATATAAAATCTATGAGGAGTTTCTGGTCTGGACGACAACATTTTCACCGACATTCGGCGATCTTGCCCGAACACTTGTGGAAACGCGATTGCGCTATAATATCACTCAATCACAGGCAGCAATCCTGCAGTTCCAGTACATCAAAAACAGTTCAACGGCATTGTCCGCCGCCGCCACCAGCAGTAACGACTCGTACATCAGTCTGCTCTACCGCATCGATTTCTAAGATGAATCCTTCTGAATCGCAATCTGATCAACGGCTGCGCAATTGGTTTATACGGATAGCAGTGAGCATCGCCCTCGGGGTCGGCGTCATTGTGTTTGTTCAGGATCTTTTTTTCGGATTCGGTTTTTTTGAACGCACATCGCTTGCCTTCATCGACCGTGCGTTTGCGCAGCGGGGTGAACTCCCGTACTCCAAAGATTCCCTCGACGTCATCATTATTTCCATTTCTGATAAATCGGAAACGACCGTCCCCGACCGTTTTCCGTTTCCGCGAAGTTATTATGCCCGGGCCGTGCGCAATCTGAACCGCGCCGGAGCGAAGGCAATCGGCATTGACCTTACCTTCGAACAGCCGGATACGCGCGGACCGCATCACGACGAAGAATTGTACAATACCATTGCGCGGTTTAAAAACGTCGTCGTGGCGGGAAAGACGGATATCCGGAGGGACGATGTCACCATCGTTCGGGATGATGAAAATTTTCATTCAATCTTTTATTCTGCGGACAGTTCCGTCGGTAGTGTCTTTGTCCCTAATGATGTCGACGGTGTGTACCGCCGATATATGCCTTTCGCAAAAATGCCCGGTCAGGAACGGTACGTTCCGTCATTTGCATTTGCCGTTCTCAATAAAGCGCTGGGACTTCCCTCAACGGCGGTCGCTGAAAACACGGATGATTTTTTCATCATCGGCAATCTGTTCGTCCCGAAATACGACGATGTTTCGATGTTGATTAATTATCACGGATTTGCCGGGAAGACTTTCAAAACGTTCGATATCGTGAATGTGCTGGATGATTCGGAATTTCAAACAATTGAGGAACGTGAACTCAACATACCGATCAACGTTTTTGACGATCCGGATTTCGGGTTGCTGCATGACGGCACGTTTAAAAATAAGCTTGTGCTGATCGGACCGTATTTTGCGGAATCAAAAGATCTCTTCAATGTTTCCGTCTCCGAGCCGGGATTAGCAGACAGGAATCAAATGTACGGCGTTGAACTGCATGCGAACGCCCTGCAGACGCTGATCCATCGTAATTACTTTTCCAAACTTTCCCCGTTGAAAGAATCACTCCTCGTCATGGTGTTATCCATCATTACATTCGTCGCTATTTCATGGCTGAAGGTGCTCAAAACCAGATTTGCGTTCTTCGTGGAGATCGCCGGTGTTCTCCTGGCGGCGGGATTGATTTACGGCATTCTCTCGCTCTTTTACTATTCTTTTGTAAACCATCTGATGGTGATGCCCGTTGTTTCGCCGATCGCAGCGGTCATTGTCAGTTACATAGGAAGCACGGTGTATCAATACCTCTCCGAACGGAAACAGAAGACGATGATCAAAGGAATGTTCAGCCAGTATCTTAATCCGGATGTGGTAAACGAGCTGATCGCCCATCCTGAAAAACTCCGCCTTGGAGGAGAAAAAAAAGAGCTGACGGTCTTCTTCTCTGATATCGCATCGTTCACGAATTTTTCGGAGCGACTGGACGCTGTGGATCTTGTCGGCATTCTCAACGAATATCTCTCCGCAATGACAGATATTATTATAAAAAACAACGGCACACTCGACAAGTACGTCGGCGACGCCGTGATGGCGGTGTGGGGCGCTCCGATGCAGCTTCACAACAATGCTCTGCATGCGTGCCGCGCCGCATTGGAAATGCAGGCAAAGATCAAAGATCTGGACGCCCGGTGGGAAAAGGAAGGAAAACCGAAATTGGTCGTGCGGATGGGTTTGAATACCGATTTCATGGTGGTCGGCAATGTCGGCGGAGCAAGCCGTTTTGACTATACCGTGATCGGCGACGGTGTTAACCTCGCTTCACGAATGGAAGGTGCGAACAAAACGTACAATACACGCATCATGATCAGTGAACGGACGATGGAGATGATCAAGGATGAAATGGTCTGCCGGGAGCTCGACTATTTGGTTGTGAAGGGAAAAACAAAGCCGATGCGTGTGTTCGAACTCATCGGCGAGTTGCGGCACGGCATCAGCGAGGAAACGAAAGAACTTATCGAAATTTACAATCTTGGTTTAATGTTCTACCGGGAGCGAAAATTTAAAGAAGCAATCAATGAGTTTCTCTTTGCGTTAAAAATCAATTCCGATGACGGCCCATCTCAACTCTATCTTCTCCGATCGCAGGCATATTTGAAGAAACCTCCTCCGAAAGATTGGAACGGCGTTTTTGAATTGAAAACGAAATAGTCAGACCCGGATTTGTTCCTTTAACACCTTCACCGTTCGTACAGCGAAATCGCATGCTGGACAGCATCGTTTGTCAGCACATCGAATTCCGTCGTAGACCGTTCCTGCATCAATTCCAACTCCATAATCACATCCTTTTTTCGAAACACCACCACGCGCCTCAGCAATCCTTTTTCACTATAAACATACGATGAAAAATTTCTTTTAAGATCTATGATAATGGGAACGCGGGTAATTCGGATTTCAGGATCGTTCAACGAGAGCCTCGAATGAAGAGAAATGGTTGCAATGTGATTGATCTCTTCATTCATCAGCAAACGTTTCGTTGCTGAATCCGCCTGCAGTTCCCGGAGCACCATTGTTGCGGATTGGTCCTTATTGATCAGCCATTGTTTGATCTGCGGTTGTTTGGATCTCGTCGTAATGTCCGCCCACCCCGCCGGCAGCAGCTGCTGAGGCGATGGAGTACGAGTTGCCGCATCGCTTTTGGGAATGTCGGGAAGATATCGCGGAACGGGGACGGGAACGGTACACGCGCAGAACGTCAGCGCGCTTATCATCAGAAACGATTTTAGAAGGAAAGATTCTGCGAATGCCGGAATTCGCCGCACAGCCGGCTGTGAAGCGATGTCAATTCCGTTATTCGACACCGCGCCGGTATTTTTCTTCTTCAAGTGTCAGCCGAAGGGAAATGCGGTGTGTGCTGCCGAGCTGATCATTAGCATCGAATTTTGCAAATGAATAATCGATATCTAATTTTCTCAGGTGGATTCCCGCTCCGAGTGTCAAATTTCCTATTTCGTTGTAGCCGGCACGAACCGCCACGATGTTTTTATAATCAAACTCAATTCCTGCCTGTGGATCAAAACTGACCGGACCGACATTGACAACGGATGAAAAGCGGCGGTTCTCAAAGCGGACGTCCGTACCGACCGCCGGTGTCAGAATACCGTTGAAGATTTCGAAGTAATATGCGGCACCGAGTTTCAGCGTGGGGGAAATTAATTCGTTCGTTCCGGTATTCCATGAAACGAGCGTGGTGGTGGCATCCTGAAGATTTGCGCCGAGGACAAGATTTTTAGCTGCGAGATATTGCACACCGACATCAAATCCGATTCCCGTACCGTGAAATTCTCCGACATTCCGTCGAATCAGCTTCACGTTTGCGCCGTAGAAAAGATCTTCGGAGTGCTGCCGTGCGTACGAACCGTACACAACCCAATCGCTTGCGTTGAAGAATGTGATGGCATTGTAATCGGGTCTGAGATTGATCCCGTCATCAAACAATCCGTTCCCGTTGCTGTCTGCCCATGCCTTCCGCGTATCGGGAATTCCATCCACACCGAGCCGGATAATACTGACGGCAAACGACTCGGCGCGATAATCCATTTCATCCGATTCAGGGTTGAGGGTATTGGATCCTGACGGGAATGCAAATGCCGCATAATCATAATTGATAAGATTGCCGTACCGTTCGTCATGCGAGAGCGCAATCTGGGGATAGTCGATCCGCGCGAGACCGGCGGGATTCCAGTACCCGGCCGTCACATCGTTCGCAACCGCCGCGTAGGCGCTTCCGATGCCGAGCGCACGCCCGCCGATGCCGATGCTCATGAACTCGCCGGAATATTTTCCAAAAGTTTGCCCGAACGAAATGACGGGAAGCAAGAGTATCATACTAACTATTTTCATGGATCCTCACATGTCCGCACAGGGCGGACAAAAATGAAAAAACCGAATCCCTCTTCAACGTTCGAGTGAATTCGGTTTCGGTTGTCAGAGAAATATACATTGGTTGCACAGCATGCTTATACAATCTCTAACAAATTTTCCGTTCTTGTACTCCTCTATTCTTTTTCAAGATACTGTTTTTTGAAATAAAGTCAAATATCCCTCCGAAAACCCTTACTGACCAGAGGTTTAAAAACCTTATTGAACAGCGGTTTTTTTCACGCTTACCAGCCAAATCCAACCAATAAAGACCGGCTGCAAAAGCAATCTCCACCACATGCTCGATCCGGAATACTCAAGATTCGGAAGTGCCGGTTGAACCGCTGCCACGTAAATATTCGCGGGAAAAATGGAAATCAGGAGCACCATCATCAAGATTCCTGAAAGTTTTCTCAGTTTAGGAATCTGAATTCCGATTGCTCCCGCCATTTCCGCAATGCCGGTCACAACAATAAAAAAATCCTTGAAGGGAATAAACGGGGGTATCATGGCCTGATAAAACTCAGGGATGACGAAATGGAGGATTCCGGCGATGAGAAAAAATATTGTGGCAAGCCACCGAACAATTGATACTATCATATCACCATCTGGTTGATAATCCTAATGAAAGCGTAACCGCTCGTGTTAAACCGTCGACATTAATCGAGCGTTTTAAAAACGGTACTGCCAGACCGGTCCGCAGCGTTATTGTCTCACTTATCGTAACATCAATATCGCCGGCAATGTTCAATTGTGTCTGGTCGCTGCCGGGTAAAGTGATAAATCTGCCCGGTACGGCACTATCGGAGACGCTTGATTCGCTCAGCCGCTGAATGAACAGGTACGAAACGTTTATGGTAAACGGATCGGCAGGTACCGCAACACCTGCTTTAATCAGAAGGTCATCACCTCGTTTTAGTCGAGTCACGGCATTATTGTTTCGCTCCCCTGCTTTTTGATACCCTATGGTGAAGGAATAAAAGTCTACGGTTCCGTTAAGACCGAACAACAGGTCGGTGCTTCCCAATCCGCTTTGGTACATCTGCGGAAGCGTGCCGTTTTTGTTTGCATCACCGGTGGACATTTTCACCCCGGCCTGCACCCCGACCGAAACATCATCCGAGCGAAGAAATGTATAGTGAGCTGCGGCAATCAGATCTCCGATTCCGCTAACGGTCCCAAGCGGTCCGCTTTGTGTATTATACGGAAGGATGAATGAGACGGAAAGATCGTCATGAAGAATGACTGATCCGTCAAGCCTGAGCGTTTGATAACTGATATCGTCGGCCTTGCCGCTTTTTCCGTACAGATAGGAGACTCCGGCGGTGAAGCGTTTTGTTTCAATGTGGCTGCGGCCCTGCAAAGTGCAAATGCCCGCATCGGAGCATTGCGAAAAGAGATCGTAAGCGACCAGCAGTAGAAGTGCTGCGGTAATAATAATTTTTTTCATAATCTGTTTTCCTTCAATGTGCTGAACTGACCGATCAAAATCATCACAAAACGATCACAAACAAAAAACCCGTCATAAAAATGACGGGTTCACGATGCGGCGTTGATGATGTTACAACAGTGCATCCCGCAGCAATTCTTCCTGTTCCATTTGATGGCGTTTCATTGCACCCGTGGCTGTGCTTGCGGAAGCAGATCGTCCGGCATACCGAACGGACTGCGACGCTTCGACATCCTCGCGAAGCCGGTCAGCCAGAAAATACCACGCTCCCATATTCTTCGGTTCTTCCTGAAGCCAGACGACATCCTGAGCGCGGTGATATTTTTTAAATATCGTTTTCAATTCCTCTTTTGGATAGGGATAGAATTGTTCGACGCGTACCAGTGCGACACGCTTGATCTTCTGTTCTTCCATCATTGCCAGCGCATCGTAATACACTTTTGCGGAGCAGAGTACAATTCGTTCGACGGTTTCCACCTCCGCCCTCTGGTCATCAATCACCAGCTGGAACGTTCCTTCCGTAAATTCTTTTGGCGTTGAAATCACCAGCGGATGACGCAGCAGACTTTTCGGCGTCATCAGAATCAACGGAATTCTCTTCGCATCCCTCATCTGCCGGCGCAGCGCATGAAAATACTGCCCGGGTGTTGACAAATTGCAGACCTGCAGGTTTTCCTCCGCACAGAGCTGGAGAAAACGCTCGAGACGTGCGCTCGAATGTTCCGGTCCCTGTCCTTCGTATCCGTGCGGGAGCAGCAGCACAAGATCGCACGGCAGCTGCCATTTGGCCTCCGACGCGGCGATGAACTGGTCGATGATCACTTGCGCGCCGTTCGCGAAATCGCCGAACTGCGCTTCCCACAATACCAGCGTGAGCGGATCGGTGACGGTATATCCGAATTCAAATCCCAGAATCGCAAATTCGGACAGGAGACTGTCATACACATAAACTTTTCCCTGTCCCTCTCGAACGTGCTGAAGAGGAACAAACTCTTCACCCGAATTCGTATCGTACAGAATCGCATGCCGGTGACTGAACGTGCCCCGGCCGACATCCTCGCCGCTGAGCCGGACATTATTTCCTTCATAGACGAGCGTTCCGAGCGCAAGCGCTTCTGCAAATCCCCAATCGATTGCCGTATCCATGCTGAATGATCTTCTCTGATCGAGCATCTTCATCAGTTTAGCATTCATCGTAAAATGACCGGGAAGTGTACCGAGTTTCTCCGAGACTTCCTTTAAAATTTCAAACGATACTTTGGTTTCCTTAAACGGCTGCATCGCCTCGATCTGCTCCTGCGTAACGGCAAGGGCTATTTCCCCTTTCATGTGCATTTCGCGCTTATGCGACGCTTCGTGCGCCCGCTCGTATCGTGTTTTGGATTCCAGCTGCAGTTGTTCGTAATCGTCGCGGGTAATTTCTTTGTCCAAAATCAATCGTTCACCGTACAACCTGTGCGTTGTCGGATGAGCTTTGATTTTTTTATACAACAACGGCTGGGTGTAGCTCGGTTCGTCGCCTTCATTGTGTCCATGCTTACGATAACAAAACAAATCGATGACAACATCTTTCTTAAACGCTTTCCGGTACGCCACGGCAAGTGCTGCGACGCGCGCACACGCTTCAGGATTGTCTCCATTCACATGAAAAATCGGCGACTGCACCATTTTCGCCACATCAGTACAATACGGCGTGGACCGGGCGTCATCGGGTGAAGTCGTGAAACCGATTTGATTATTGATGATGATATGAATGGTGCCGCCCGTCCGATATCCCTGTAACTGGGAAAGATTGAGAGTCTCCGCCACAATGCCTTGTCCCGCAAATGCGGCATCGCCATGCACAAGAATCGGAATCGCTTTTTCGCGTCCCGCATCTTCCGCACGGTCCTGCATAGCACGCACCATTCCTTCGACGACGGGATTCACTGCTTCAAGATGACTCGGATTCGGCGCAACTTCGACAACGATTTCCTTGCCGTTCAGTGTCTTGTGAATGCCATGCGCTCCGAGATGGTACTTCACGTCGCCGGAACCCTGAATGGATTTCGGATCGACATTTCCTTCAAATTCTGTGAAGATTCGCGCTAGCGATTTTCCGATCGTGTTGGCAAGAACATTCAATCTTCCGCGGTGTGCCATGCCGATGACGGCGCGTTCCGCTCCGACGTCGGCCAGTTCGTCCAGCACGACATCGAGAATCGTCATGAACGATTCCGCTCCTTCGAGCGAAAAGCGTTTATGACCGATAAATTTCGTGTGGATATAGCTTTCGAATCCTTCGGCATGTATCAGTTTTTTCAGCAGCTGCAATTTCCGTTCACGCGGTAACGGCGGACGGTTCCGTGACGGTTCCATTTTCTGGATGAGCCATTTTTTCTGCTCCGGATCCTGAATGTTCATGAACTCCACACCGATGGATCCGCAGTATGTTGCATACAGAATGTCGAGAATTTCGCGCAGCGTCGCTTTACTGTATCCTTCCTTGTTGGAAAAGAGAAACTCCCGGTCGAGATCCCAAACGGTGAGACCGTAATATCCCGGATCAAGCTCAGGATGGTTTCTCGGTTCATCAACGAGCGGATCGAGATGCGCCACAAGATGTCCGCGAACACGGTATGCGTTCACCAGCTGCTGTACGCGCGCCTGCTTTTCGCTGATTTCCTGATTCGCACCGCCGCCGGTAAACAGCGAGGAAACATCGCTCGACCATTTGACGGAGGTAAACGGAATGCGGAGATCGGCGAACAACTCATCGAAAAATCGTTCTTCGCCGTTCAGTAATTGATGGATATACTCGAGAAATTGTCCGGACTCGGCTCCCTGAATCACGCGATGGTCGTACGTGCAGGTAATATTCATCACTTTGCTGACCCCGAGAGCGGAGAGGGTTTGCGCGGACATTCCCTGATGCGCCGCATCGTAGCCAATGGCTCCTGTGGCAATAATCGCACCCTGGCCGGGCATCAGGCGGGGTGTGGAAGAAACTGTGCCGACCGTTCCGGGATTCGTCAGCGTAATCGACGTCTGCTGAAAATCGGACGGATCGAGGGATGAACTTCGCGCCTTCTGAATAACAAGATCATACGCTTCGAGAAATTCCGCAAAATTTTTTGTCTCGGCATCCTTGATGTTCGGCACCAGCAATGTTCGGCTGCCGTCTTTTTTCGTCATATCAACCGCGATGCCGATATTGATTTGTGTTTTTTCATCCCGGTACGCCTGACCTTCCACGCGGGTGAACGATGCATTGATGTTGGGATATTTTTTCAACGCTTTCACAATTGCCCAGGCAATGATATGCGTATACGATACTTTTCCCCGCGAGCGGGAGATGAGATATTTGTTCAGCAGCGACCGGTTCTCGTCCAACACTTTCACCGGAATAATCCGTAATGACGTTGCGATGGGAAGCGCGAGCGACGCTTCCATGTTTTCGACAATCTTCGCGGCGACGCCGCTGATTGCGGAAAGTTCTTTCCGAACCGCAGCGATAGACGGCTGGGATTTCGCCGGCTGTTTCTTTGCCGGTTCTGCGCTTTTCGCCGGAGCCGCACTTCGCTGGTGATCGCCGTTCGCTTGCGCTGCTTTTCCCGGTGATGATTTTTTCGGAAGATCGATCGATCCCGAAGCAACAACTTCCGCAAAGAGCTGCTGCCATGTTTCGTTGACGGAGTTTGGATCATCGATGTACTGCTGCAGCACATCCCATACATATCCGGTATTCGGACCGAACGACTCCAACACTTTTTCAAATTTTTCAGAGATACTTGGTTCTGACATACTTGCTTTCATCTATAACGATAACATCGATTGTGGACTAAAATATACGATTTTTAGCGTATTATCAAAAGTCGGCTAAATGCAAAAAGCACGATCGACATCGTGCTTTTTGAAGTGTGAAACCATCTCAGACTTACGAGCGCATCAACTTTTTATAACGGATTCTATGCGGCTGGCTTGCATCGATTCCTAGTTTTTTCTTCCTGAATTCCTCGTATTCGGAGTAATTTCCGTCGAACCACCGGACCTGACTTTCGCCTTCAAACGCAAGAATATGCGTCGCGACACGATCAAGGAACCAGCGATCGTGGGAAATGACAACAGCGCAGCCGGCGAATTCGGATAACGCCTCTTCAAGCGCGCGGAGCGTATTGACATCCAGATCATTGGTCGGTTCGTCGAGCAGCAGCACATTCGCCTCCTGCTTCATCGTCTTTGCCAGATGCACGCGATTGCGTTCACCGCCGGAAAGTTGTCCGACCAGTTTCTGTTGGTCCCCGCCGGTAAAATTGAATCGGGCAACATAGGCGCGGGAATTGACTTCACGCGTTCCGAATCGAAGAAGTTCTTCCCCGCCCGAAATCTCTTCCCAAATATTTTTGTTCGGATCGAGCGGACGATTCTGATCGACGTAGGCTAATTTCACCGTCTCACCGACGGTGATCGTACCGGAATCAGGCTGTTCCTGTCCTGTGATCATTTTAAACAGCGTCGTTTTTCCGGCGCCGTTCGGACCGATGACGCCGATAATGCCTCCGGGCGGAAGCTTAAAATTCATGTTTTCATAGAGCAGCGTATCGCCGTACCCTTTCGCGACGTTGTCTGCGGTGATGACGACATCACCGAGACGCGGACCTTTCGGAATGAAAATTTCAATTTCCTCGTTCCGTTTTTCATGTTCCTCGGAAAGCATCTGTTCGTATGACGCAATGCGGGCCTTGCTCTTTGCATGTCTCCCTTTGGGATTCATTCTCACCCACTCCAGCTCCTTCTTCAGAACTTTTTGACGTTTTGATTCCTGTTTCTCTTCCACTTCGAGACGCTTTTGTTTTTGTTCAAGCCACGATGAATAATTGCCTTCGAACGGAATTCCTTCTCCTCTGTCCAGCTCTAGAATCCAACCCGCTACATTATCCAGAAAATACCTGTCATGCGTCACTGCCAGCACCGTTCCCTTGTATTGCGCCAGATGTTGTTCCAGCCATGCAACCGATTCCGCATCAAGATGATTCGTCGGTTCATCCAGCAGCAGCACATCCGGTTCCTGAAGCAGCAGACGGCAAAGAGCAACCCGGCGGCGTTCGCCTCCGGAAAGTACGTTAACCGGCGTTTCACCGTCGGGACATCGGAGTGCATCCATCGCCTGTTCGAGTTTGCTGTCCAGATCCCACGCACCGATTTGTTCGATCTTTTCCTGCAACACACCCTGCTTCTCCAGCAGTTTGTCCATATCCGCATCGGGATCCGCAAACTTTTCATTTATCGCTTCATACTCCTTCAACAGATCCACCGTGGACTGGACACCTTCTTCCACAATCTGCTTCACCGTTTTGGAATTATCGAGTTCCGGTTCCTGAGATAAATATCCGAACGTAATTCCCTTTTGCGACTGAATCGTGCCGAGATAATCTTTGTCCACGCCGGCGATAATCTTCAGCAGCGTCGATTTTCCCGCACCGTTCAATCCGAGCACGCCGATTTTTGCGCCGTAATAAAATGAAAGATAGATGTCCTTTAATACCTGTTTGTTCGGTTTATGCACTTTACCGACACCCACCATGGAAAAAATAATTTTTGTATCGCTCAAAACTGTTCCTTTCAAAAGGTTTGGATCATACGCTGAAAAAGTTTGGTTCCGTTCCTGAATCAGGGACAAATATATCGAATTATTGACTCATTTCGAACGATAATCAACGGATGAATGATTCTTAATCCGCCGCCGTCTGAAACATTTTGAACTGATCCCTGAAGAGCGATGAATCACTTCAGAAATCGGAACGGCGTTTGGCGTGAACGGTCAAATCTGGTTAATGATCTGCGTCAATAATTCCATATCCCCGGGTGCGGATTTCTTGCTTCTCTTAGGTCTGTTATGTATTTTCCTCAAGCAGATTCTCTCACAAATGTATGATGTCTCATGGAGCAATCACACCTCACCATTGAAAATCTCAGACACAATGCGGCGTTTAAGTATCTCGCCGATGTGAATTTGAATGCGATCCTCAAGACGTGCAAAGAGGAAAAATTCGCTGCAAATACGACGATCTTTCAGGAGAATACCAGGGGCGAACGAATCTATTTTGTTCTCGACGGAAAAATTAAAATCTCAAAGGTAACCAAATACGGAGCGGAAACCGTTCTTGCCTATCTGACCAAAGGTGATTTTTTCGGAGAAATGGAACTGCTGGACGATCAGGCAAGGTCAGCCCGCACGACGGCTGTCGAACCCAGCATCTGCGCCAGCATCAGCAAGCAGGATTTTGACAACATCCTCAAATCCAACAACATCATTCAGCTAAACATCCTGAAGAGCATGACAAAACGGCTGCGCAGCGCCGATTCTACCATTGTGCAGGAATTGGACCGGACCATTGAAATCTCAAAACAGCATATTGCGAAGCTGAACATGCTGATTGATGCGGCGAAAACAATCAACTCGTCGCTCGACCTCGACAAACTGCTGGAGATTATTCTGGAAACGGCGATCAAATCCATCGACGGCGACCGGGGAACACTCTATCTTGTTGATGAACTGAAAAGCGAAATCTGGTCGAAGGCGCTCCGCGGTACGGAAGTAATCGAAATCCGGCTTCCGATCGGAAAAGGATTGGCCGGTTATGTCGCCAAGACCGGTGAAATCGTCAACATTCCCGATGCCTATAATGACCCCCGCTTCAATCCGGAAGTCGATAAAAAATCGGGCTACCGGACGAATAACATGCTGACAATGCCGATGCGGAACCGGGATGGAAAAACAATCGGCGTCTTTCAGATGCTGAACAAAAAAGGGGGACCGTTTACAACAACCGACGAGGAATTCTTGAACGCCCTTTCGATTCATGCTTCGGTTGCGATTGAAAATGCGCGCCTCGCTCAGGAAATGGTGCAAAGCGAACGGCTTTCGGCCGTCGGCAGAATGGCAAGCACCATCATTCATGACATTAAAAATCCGATGGGAACGCTTCGCGTCTATGCGCAGGTGATGAAGAAAAAAGGAGGCAACGAGGAAGTCTCGAAGCTTGCGGATGAAATGATCCAACAGGTCGACCGGTTTGTGAATATGACGCAGGAAATTCTTGATTTCAGCAAAGGTGTCAGTTCCACCAATATGGCAGTGGAACAGTTTGATGAAATCATGGAAGGGGTGCTGATGTTTATCGAAAAGGACCTGACCAAGAACAATATCAAACTGGAAAAGAAGTTAAACTTCAAGGGGAAAGTAAAGCTTGATCAGGATAAGGTCGTACGCGTATTCTACAATATTGCAAGCAACGCCCGCGATGCCATGCCGCAGGGTGGAACACTCACGGTCAATACTGATGAATCCGAAGGTATGGTGAAAATAGAATTTGTTGATACGGGAACCGGAATGCCGGAAGAAGTAAAGAGAAAGATTTTTGAACCGTTTGTCACGTACGGCAAAAAACATGGAACGGGACTCGGAATGTCGATTGTGAAAAAAGTGATAGACGATCACAAAGGAAAAATCGAAATTGAAAGCGAGTTGGGAAAGGGTACAACAATTCGAATGATGCTGCCGATCGTGGAAATCTAATTATCCTTCCATCAATGTATGCGCAAGCCCGGATGAATAATCCGGGTTTTTTTATTTTATCACTACCATTTTCTTCGTGTCAACGAAACGACCGGCACGCATCCGGTAAAAATAAAGACCGCTGGAAACATGCGATGCATTCCACTCCGCCCGGTATACACCGGGTACCCTGACGTCATTCACCACCATTGAGACAACTTGTCCGAGCGTATTAAATACTTCAATGGCAACATGTTCCTTCGACGCAACGGAGTATTCAACCGTTGTTGTTGGATTAAAAGGATTCGGAAAATTTTGACTGAGACTAAACGATGCCGGAATTGATTGTCCAGAAGGATGAGCGGACGCAACGATTCCATGTTCCTTGAAAAACGAGAGCGCTACAGAGCCGACATCGTTGATCCATTTGTATTTAGGATCATTTATCGGTGCGAGTGACGTATCGCTTCTGAACTGCAGGGCGCCGGCATCAAAAGCAATATACGCCGTTCGGGTTGACGGTGTGATAAATTTTACTCCGGTCACACGTGATTCATTATCCTTGAACAGCGCTTTTGCTTCTGCCCTCGGCGACATCGCGTCAGGATACCCGGAAAATTGCAGTTCAAACGACGGAAAGTGCCAGAGTGTTGAGCCGTTGTCTGCACCATATTTTACTAAATAATCCGTCACTGCATCCTGCTGAGGAATAAGCCGGAATGGTCTAGTTGTCGGAGGAAGATCTTGCGGACCAATCTTGGTTATACCAAAATAGTCATATTCAAGAGTTCCTGTTGTAAACGAAGTATCTGCACAATGTGGTTCTATATAACAGCCGTAGTCATGACTGGTAAAAAATACTGCTAGTGGATTCGATAATGATGCGACACTGTAGCGGGTCTTAAGAGAAGAGAAAACATTTCGAGATGGAAATGAACCGTCTGCTATGAGTATGTTATTATAAAGTGACATTAACTGATTCATTTCTCCGATTCCGTCGAGAGGAGCCGACCACCGGTCAAAATTTATATTTCCTCCTGTATAGATCATGTTAGCATTATTGATGCTGAATTGTGAATTGTTGAAAATAAACAAATTTTCACTGTTTTGTTTGAATATTCGATAATTGCGAGCAGGTGTTACAGTTCTGTTTCCTTTATCATCGGAAAATGCGACGTACCAATAAATTGTATCACCCGGATTTCCGCCCGGAACGGTTATGCAGCAGCTATTTTTTGAACAAGGAAAGTTTGATGAGTCATACGATGCAGCTAGACCTTTCTTATAAAATACCAAAATGTTCATTGTTGAATCAACCGGTGTGCCGCCGCAATCACCTGGAGCAAACGTAAAACATACTTCCCTGGGATCAGTCGAAAGCGTGGTGCCAAGTGAATTAACAATAAATCTTGGAGGTGTGCACGTCGTGTATTCAACAACAACGTACATACCCCATTCATAATCACCGCGAAGATGCCATCCTTTATTGTCCGGACTTGTTCTTCCTGTTTCATAATATTTTAAAGAGTGATACGGAGCACCGGCAGTGTTTGCCCAGGAAAGGATTTCCATCCGCTCATCCGTCCCGCCGCCGATGTCCGATAGTTTTGTATCGTTTGAAAGTGTAAAACCAAACGGTTTTCCGTTGTTCACGAGCATCGTATCTCCCCATGAATCAAGTTTTAAACCCTGCCACGCATTGGAGTCGAGTGTCACCTGTATTCCTCCCTTCAGCCATTTCGCCTCCGAAAGTACCGGATCAAAACTATAGGTAACGGAATCAGCCATGCCGTTGCTGTAAAACCATTGATCGCCGCTTTCCGGTTTGAACGGCTGCACTCCTCCATCCCCGTCTGTCGGATCTTTGTACGTTCCGAGATATTTTGAATTTGGAGAACCGGGATATGACAAGACGCGTGAATCGATATTCCAAGCCCGGATCGTTGCTTTTTTTGAAGTTCCGTTCTTTAAATAATTATACCACCACACTTCCGTGACCTGACCTCCCGCCTGAGGTACATACCATTGCAGAGCGACATCCTGATGAGTCCATCCAAAATTTGTCGTAAGATCATTGGCGGAAGGATAATGCCGCAGCGTATCAACTACACCGCTGCTCCGTTCCGGAGAAATCAGATCGGCGCGCATCCGTTCCTGCCGTTCGATTGCCGTTTTCGGAGATTCACCTTTTTTTAACGGGATCGCTTCCTGCTGGCCATATCTGTTGATGTGTAATAGAACCCGTTCCTGAGCATGAAGAATGGTTGTTAGGAACAAGAGAGAAATGATGAGTATGGCTTTCATAACCGCCTCTGGGAGGGAGTCTGTATTTGCCAATATAATTGAACTGCGATCGGTTCGCAAAGCAGAAAAGTTGTCACCCAAGGCATGAGAGGAAAATCAGACAAACCGATAGCAATTCGAACTATCCGAATGAACGCAGAGGGATGAGAATACCAGGACACCCGACACCTCAACGGTGCCGAATGTCTTTTTATCTCATCAACACCATTTTTTTGGTTTCAACAAAACCACCGGCGCGCAATTGATAGAAATAGATTCCGCTCGAAAGGTTCGGATCGTTGAAAACGACTGAATACACCCCTGATTCCTGTACTGTGGAAACGACTGTGGCGACCAATTGACCGATCGTATTATAGACCGAGATCAAAACATGACTTTGTGCCGCCAATTGATATTTGATTGTTGTGGAAGGATTGAATGGATTCGGATAATTTTGTGACAGTTCAAATGTTTTTGGGTGTGAACCATCTGATTTTTTTACCCCGGTAACAACGGATTCAAAGAACGCTGCAGATAATGGTTTTACATGATTGATCCACCAATATTTGGGATAAAGACACGTGGTACACCTCGTGGAATCCGGAGAGAGATTTAACGCTCCTATATCCAATGCTGCAAACATCGTGTTGAATTTTTCCGTTTGATATTTGACCGCGACGGGCAGTTGATCTCTTCCCTCCCGTAAAAGAACTTTGGCCCCTTCCCGACCCTGAACCACATCCATCTTTCCTTCAAATCCCAGTTCATATTTCGGATCGTACCACATAAAGACAGAACTATCTTTGCAAAATTGATGCAGATAACTTGTCACCGGATCGATTTCGGGCAGCAGTTGGTGCGCTCGGTCTGCAGGGAGAAGGTTTTGCGGACCAAGCTTCTCCAACCCCAAAAAATCGAATTCCCAATTCCCATGTGTGAATAAGGTATCACGACATTCACTCATGATGGAACAACCGTAATCCTGGCTGGTGAACAGAAGATTTTTTTTATTTTCCTTTGTCCCGCTGCCGAGCCATGCAGCAAGCGGTGTATATATATTGTGCGATGGCCGCTGACCATCCGCTACAATAACATTATTATAAAATGCCAGAATTGTTCCGATCTCACTCGTCCCATCCAGTACAGTCGACCATATATCAAAATTTGCAGGGTTGCTGGATCCGGTGTAGATGAATTTTGCATTTCCCAAACTGAAGGTGCTGTTGTTATAAATCAATAACCCATTCTTCATCGGAGGAAAAATAAAATAACTTTTTACCGCGGTTGTAACACGCACGTTTTGTGTATACGCGGCACAATAGTAATAAAGTGTATCGCCGGATTTCGCACCCGGAAGTTCAAATGCATACGTCCCGTCTTTCACGTGCAACGCCGTAGTATCATAGAAGCTTACTTTTCCGACTTTTGAATAGAATTCAAGCGTTATCAACGAATCTGCAGGATTCATGCAGGAAAAACCTGCGACGGTCACAGAAATTTTTCTTGGTTGGGTGGATGGCGTCGTCCACAGACCAGACATGGTAAGTTTTGGAGGCCGGCAAACGGTATAATTGAGAACAACATACATTCCCCAATCATAATCACCCCGCATATGCCAGCCGGCATTTAACGATGACGTTCTCCCCCTTTCGTAAAATTTAAAGGAATGATACGGAGCAAGGGATGTGTTCGGACGCGATGCCAGTTCCATACGTTCATCAACTCCTGATCCGATATCATTCAGTTTCGTATCGTTGGAAATGGTGAAACCGAAATACTGGTTTCGCTTAATGGCTACTGAATCACTATAGTCATTAAATTTGATTCCCTGCCATTTGTTTGAATCAAGCGTTACCTGTAATCCACCGCGTAACCATGGTGTCTCATCCAAAAAGGGATCAACACACAATACGAGAAGAGTATCCTCGGTAAAACAATGATAGTTTATATTCCCAGTAGAAGGCTTGAACGGTGTTACTCCCCCATCTCCATCTGTCGGATCCTTATAGGTGCCGATAAATCTTGTATTGGGAAATGCCGGAAAACTGTCCACCTTGGGATTGATGTACCAAGCTCTCACAGTCGCTTTTCGAAGATTACCTCCCTTTGCCAGATTCTTCCACCAAAATTCCAATATTTCCCCATCTCCCAACGTTTGATACCATTGCATTGCTACATCTTGGTGAAGAAAACCGAAATTGGTTGTCAGTTCGCTATCGTAGGGAAAGTATTTTAAAGTATCAGTTACGATTGACGAATGTGTGGAGTTTTCGGTCATCGTGGCACGGTCATTTTCCAGACGTTCGATCACATCTTTTGCCTGTTCATCAATTTTGAGTGGGATCGCTTCCTGCTGGCCATATCTGTTGATGTGTAATAGAACCCGTTCCTGAGCATGAAGAATGGTTGTTAGGAACAAGAGAGAAATGATGAGTATGGCTTTCATAACCGCCTCTGGGAGGGAGTCTGTATTTGCCAATATAATTGAACTGCGATCGGTTCGCAAAGCAGAAAAGTTGTCACCCAAGGCATGAGAGGAAAATCAGACAAACCGATAGCAATTCGAACTATCCGAATGAACGCAGCGGGATGAGAATACCAGGGCATCCTACACCTCAATGATGCCGAATGTCTTTTTATTTCATCAACACCATTTTTTTGGTTTCAACAAAACCACCGGCGCGCAGTTGATAGAAATAGATTCCGCTGACCGATGCCGCGGCGTCGAATGCAACAGAGAATCTTCCCGGAGATTTTGTCTCATTCACCAATGTTGCAATTTCTTTGCCGAGTACATCAAACACTTTCAGCGTTACTGCTTCTGCCGAAGGGATGGCGTAGGTGATGGTGGTAGATGGATTGAATGGATTGGGAAAATTCTGGCCGAGGGAAAACTCTGACGGCACCGCTTCCGATTGGGTGACCGATGTTGAAAGTCCGGTAGTAAAATTCCATTGCAGGCCGAAGGCACCTTCATATTCTGCCGTTTCGGCAGAGACGCGCCAGTAATGTTTCTTCAACGTCTGCAAGCCGGACATTTGTTTCGTGGTGTCGGTGATTCCTTTTTGATCGAATACGAGCGCCGATTGCGTAAACAGCGCATTGGTCGCCACCTGCACATGATACGAGACGGCGCCGTTCACCGGACTCCAACCGAGCAGAACATTTGCCGGCTGATCCGACGATCCCGTAGGAGGCGTGACGAGCTGAGGAATGGAGACGGCTGTCGCAAAGGAACGTATTGCCGAATATCCGCTTTTATATCCGCCGTTATTCGCATAGACCCGCCAGAAATACTTTTTCAATCCCAACTCGACCGTTGTCAGTTTGTACGAAATCGAACCGATTTCCTGATCGAAAATTTTTTGGGAGAATCCGGAATCTGCCGCAATCTGCAGACGGTACAGCACCGCACCCGGTACGGCGGACCAGACAAGATTGGAATCCTTTGTGATGCGGCCGGCATTCGGCGCGGGATTGATCAGCGACGGAATTGAGGGAACGGAACTGTCCGCACCGATTCTTCTGACAAACATTTCAATTTTTTTCAGGGGATTGTCATTTGCATCTCTCGGCGCGGCAACAATCGTATCCACAATATTCATTCCGGTCAAAACTTTTCCGTACGCCGTATATTGTGCATTCAAGGAAAAGGCATTCGCGACACAGATAAAAAATTGGGAATTGGCGCTGTTCGGATCGGTGTCTCTCGCGGCGCCGAGCACACCGCGGGCGTATGCAATATTATTGAACTCGGCGGGAATATTCGTCTGCGACGAATCGCCGTTTCCCCACGTTTCACGCGGCTTGTTCAGGGAGTTCGGATCACCGCCCTGAATCACAAATCCGGGCACGACCCGGTGAAACGCCAGACTGTCATAAAATTTGATCGCCACGAGGGAATCAAAATACCGCACATGTTTCGGGGCGGCCAGCGGAAACAGTTCGATGGTGAACGTGCCGATAGAAACTCCCTCCCGTTTCGATTCAATCGAATAGATCGGTTTCGGGGTTTCCTGCTGCGCCGCAGCCGGTAACGCCGACAGAAGAATGATGAACATTGTTCGCATGATGGTCATGACTGCCTCGCGGATGTAAGAAATAATTCACTTTCTTTTGCGGCGTCGAAACCGCTTTGCACTGCCCCTTCAATCGTGGCCGGCAGTTTTGTGTCCGTCCAGTCCCCCGCAAGAAAAAGATTTTTGACTGATGTTCTGTGCGAGGGACGAAACTGTTCCATGCCGACCTTTGGAGAGAATGTCGCTCGTTTTTCTTTGATAATCAATGAATGAACGACAGCGGAAATCCGCGCCGCAGGATAAAACCGTTTCAATTCATTGTGGGCAAGTTCAACCAATGATTCCTTTTCCATCTCCACCAGATTGTGCGCTCCGCTCACCACAAGCGCAAGATACATCAATCCCTCTTCGTTTTGATAAATGACCGATTTGTTAAATACCCAGTGTATCGGCGAATCGATCAGCGCTGCGAATTGTTCACGCACGAAATGTGCATCGAACCAGAGATGAATGGTAATGATCGGCGAGGAGACAAACGCATCAAGCCGGTTCAATCCGATGCCGGAAGCATCGCCGAATATTTTCGGAATGTCAAAATACGGAACGGCCGAAATGACGCAGCGCGGACGGATCGTGGTTCCTCCGCTCAATTGGAGAGCGAAAATGCTGCCATCCGAATGGTCTGCCCGTATGACGGAGGTATTTCTGGAAATGGTTCCCTTCCGGCGAAGAATGTACTCTTCCGCTCCATCCACCAGCACGTCGCTCAATCCCTTCTTCGGAATCACCATCGAGGAGTTCATTCTGCTTCCGAAAAACGCCGATTGAAGCACCTTCACAAAGAGCGCGGCGGAAATTTTCTCCGTCGAATCGTTCAATGCGCCGATGGCGATGATATCCCACAGATATTTTTTGTTTTCCTCCGGCTGACCGAGTTCCTCAAGCCACTGCGCCACCGTTACTTCCTGCAGATGTTTGTCCGTGCCGGGATTCCGAAACAACAATTGAGCTCCGACGCGCAGAAGGGCAATGCGCTGGGACGGAGTCAGGGTGTTCAGTCGCATCAGTCCGGCGAGAATATTAAACGGCGCCGGCAACGGTGCTGACCGCAAAACAGCTGCCGGATTGTCCGGATGGCGGAATACAATGGAGAGCTGCCGCTGGATCTCCACTCTGTCGATCCGGCCGATCATTGAAAGATATTTCAGCGTGGAGTGATAGCATCCCATCATCAGATGCTGTCCATTATCCACGGCATCGCCCGATTCGGGATGGATGAAGGAGTACGTCCTGCCGCCGAGCTTTGGCTTCTGTTCAACGAGATGGACGGACCGACCGAGCCGGGAAAGTTCAACGGCTGCCGCAAGCCCGGCAACGCCGCCGCCGATAATCAGCACGTCGGGTTCCGATGTACTCATTGGTCAACCCGAAACATGTGAACGGTATCGAGTGATAGGGAGCAGTCAGCGGTGCATTCGTCATGAAGCCATTGAGATAAACTCATCACGACTGTTTTTTTCTGTTGTTCCACCAGACGCGGGCGGTGATGAAGACTTTTTTGCTGTTGGAAATTTTAATCTTGCGGGAAAACACATTGTAGTCCGCCTTCTCAATATCCTGCAATAACCGGAAATAAATTTCCTGCATGATTAATGCAGCAATAAACAGCGGTTTGTCGTCTTTGGAGAGGTGTCGCATCGCTTCGGTAAAATACGACCTCGCCCGCTCTGCCTGAAATGCCATGAGGCGCTGAAATTTCGTATTGTATTTCCCTGCGAATAATTCTTCTTCGCTGTATCCGAAGCGGTCCAGATCGCGCTGAGGAAGATAAATTCTCCCCTTTTTCGCGTCGGAGGCGACATCGCGGAGAATGTTCGTCAGTTGCAGCGCGATGCCGAGGTTCTCGGCATATTCCTTTGCTTCTTCATGTTCATAGCCGAATATTTCCGTGCAGATGAGCCCGACCGTGGAAGCAACGCGGTAACAGTACAATTTCAAATCGTCAAATGTTTCATACCGTGTTTTCACCAAATCCATCTCCATCCCTTTGATCAATTCATTGAAATGATGGAGCGGAATATTGAATCGCTTGATGATGGTGGAGAGTTTATTTACCAGCTGATGGCGGGATGTGCCCGCAAGGCCGAGCTCGAATTCCTTCGCCCATTGGACGAGCCGCATCCGGCGCGTGGAGATGCTTCCCTCTTCGTCGACAATATCGTCCGCAACGCGGCACCACGCATAGACAATATTAATTGCTTCGCGTTTTGGTTTGGGAAGAAGCAGGAACGAGTAATAAAAATTGCTCCGCTTATTCTTCTCAACAAACTCATATGTGAAGGGATGTTCCATGATGGAGTGATTGTTATTCCCCGAAACGAATTGCTCTGATGAAAATGATCAGTTTATCAATGACGGTTAATGCGGGACGGCGATGGCGCGTATCAAATCCCTGTTGTTCAATTTTTTCGAGTATCCTCATTCCGCCGTGCCAGATCAGAGAGAGTTCGAACCGAAGATCTTTTGAAACCCGTCCGATCAGCGGTTTCCCCTCTTCAAACATTGTTTTCGTCCGCCTCACCAGTGCCGCCATCATCGTACGGAATTCGCTCTTCTTTTCGGCGGTCCGTAAATCGTCCAGTGTTAAACCGAACCGTTCCAAATCTGTACGCGAAATATAGAAACGATTCCTGCCTGTATCAACAGAAATATCCTGCCAGAAGTTCGATAATTGAAGCGCCGAGCAGATCAAATCCGACAGCCGTTCATTCTCTTTATTCGCGCATTGAAAAATCTGAAGCATCAATCGTCCGATAGGATTCGCCGAATATCTGCAATACTCAAGCAAATCCTCAAATGTCGAATAGATCGGGCTGCTCGCATCCCTGCGAAAAGCGACCAACAGGTCGTTAAGAAGGTCTGGTGACAACTTGTGTCTGTTGATTGTTTCCGCCAGTTTCGAAAAAAATGAATCACCGGAAGAACCGTTTAATGCTGCATGCAATAGCCGCTGCCATTCATCCAGTTTGGCTATTCTGTCTGCGGGAGCCGAATTTCCTTCATCGGCAATGTCATCCGCCGTTCTTGCATAAGCGTAGATCAGATGGACCGCTTCGCGATACCGTGCAGGAATAAACCGCGATCCCACCGGAAAATTCTCATAATGCGACGCCGCTAGTTTTTTCAAATCCTCAGTCATGCTGTAATATATCGCAAACCGGCACAATTTTCGAATGAAATCGTCCGTTTTGCAATCGAGCATCATTGAGACATTTATCACAGCCTGCAAGATTGCAGGCCGAAACGGTTGATTCTCTTCCTCTCAAATCGTAATTTTCCCCCATGATACCTTTATTCCCTGCCGGATTGTAATCAATGCACATCCCGAAAAACATTCTTCTATCGTCGAGCAGATTTGTCCATGATCTGTTCGACAAAAAAAGTACCATCGCAGCATTGTACCATAATTTTGATCACACGCTTGAAGTAGTGGAACATGTGAAAGAAATCTGCACCGCCATGAACATCCGTCAGGAAGATCGTGAGCTCGTGCTCATTGCTGCGTGGTTTCATGACACAGGATATCTCTATTCCCCCGACGAGCATGAAGAGCGGAGCGCGGCGATCGCCGCTGAATTTTTACGGTCGCAAAAATATCCTGAGAGCAAAATAAAAAAGATTATCGGCTGTATCCGTGCAACGAAAGTACCGCAACAACCGAAAACGGAACTGGAGCAAATTATGTGCGATGCTGACTTGCTGCTGCTCGGCAAGAAGGACAGCATTCCGCGGGGAGAAATGCTGAGAACGGAGATCGAAAGTTTTTCCGGCTCCTCGCTTCCTGAAAATGAATGGATCAAACAAAGTATTTCATTCTTTCAGGGACACCACTATCACACGCCGTACGCCGTAAAAAAATATTCGGCCAGCCGGGACAAAAATCTGCACATTCTTCAACAACGGCTGAAAAAACTCGAATCACCATCGTCACCGTCTAAACATGCCGTAAAGAAAAAAGTCCGCTGACGGTTATTTCATTTCGATCGAAAATATTTCGCCGGTATATTCATCATCGGCCGCTATCACTCCCAGCCGCACCCTTCCGTCATATAATAGATCTATCCGCATAAACCCTTTCCATCGCGATGCAAACATTGTATCCCCGCCGGTGGTGAGTGATTCATCGTGGTGGGCGATGCCGTTGCCGCTCACAAGATAAAAAATTCCATTGTCCTCCTTCAACACCTGCAGCGAATGTTCGTGGCCTGAGGCGTACGCCGCCGGACGATAGAGCGTCAGTACACTGTCCAGCACTCTTCTCATCTCGCTGTTCGCAGTTCCGGAAAAATCCTGACCGGTGATTCCGAGCAAGCGCGAGAGAGGATAGATTGAACCGATTCCGGGAAGCGGAATCCACATCCACCGGTACAGCTTCCGCAGAGGAAAGAGGTGATCCTTATAATCGAAAAATCCGCTGTGCTCACCGTGGGATCGAATCGGATGATGAGCGACAACAATCGTTGTTCGGTCGCCTGCAGACTTCAGCAGAACGGAAAGAGAATCAACAAATTGCTGCTTTGTTTCAGTTGCTGTTGCGGCACCTGCATAGTTCGGTTTTTCGTATTGATGCAGCCACCATTGCGTATCAATCGCAATGAGTCTGAGCATATCCCCGATATCAATACCAACGGGTCCCGGGAGTCCGTGCTTCGGCTGCATGGTTACATTGGGCAGATCACGGGAAGCGATATATTCTCCTTCTCGAAGAACCGCTTGGTATCCGCCGGCTCTCTGATATTCCCAATCGTGATTCCCCGGTACAAAGATTGTCGATGCACCCGATTCCTTTCCGACGTCGATCTGTGCATCGAGTCTTCGTTCCATTTCCTTACGGTGAGAAGCATCCGGTTCGGGCATTCCTTTCGGATAAATATTATCGCCGAGAAATACAATGGTGGACGCTGTGGGATTGACCGATGCAAGATTGGTTAGATGCAGCAATGTTTTTTCTTTTTCGTGAGGAGACGGTTCCCCGGCATCACCAATAAGAAAAATTGTGTGGCGGATTGATGCTTGTTCTGCCGGCGGAATGTTTCCGCTGACCGAACTGTGAAGATAGACTGACTGAATGCTACATCCGAAGAGAGACAAGGAAAGGAGAATCAGGCCGAAGACGTCGAGTTTACATTTTGCGGGGGGAAAATTCATTCAATTTCGCTTTAGTGAAACCGAAATGTCGGAGTAGTGCCGTCGCTATACGTGATGAGGCCTTTCCGTCACCGTACGGATTGACGGCGGTTGCCATTTTCTGATATATCGACCGATCCCTCAGCAGTGCATCAGCGGTATCAACAATCGAATCGGTCTGCGTCCCGACCAGTTTTACCGTTCCTGCATCAACCGCTTCGGGACGTTCAGTAACATCTCTCATCACCAGCACAGGTTTTCCCAACGACGGTGCCTCTTCCTGCAATCCTCCTGAATCGGTGATTACAAAATAGCACCGGGCTACCAGATTAATGAAATCGGAATATTTCAATGGTTCGAGAAGCGTGATGTTCGGAACTCCATCGAGTATTTTGTGCACCGTTTCCTGCACTTCAGGATTCGGATGCACGGGAAAGACAAATTCAATATCCAGGTGGCGGATGGAGAGTTCCTTTAGAGCCGCAGAAATCCGCATCATCGGTTCGCCGAGGTTTTCCCTCCGATGTGCCGTCACGATCACCATTCTCTTTTGGCGTGCGATGACTTCTCTCAACCGGGGAGAAAAAAACTCAGCATCCGGCTGAACGGTTCGCACCAACGCATCAATCACAGTGTTACCCGTGCACATGATCGATTGCTTTGCGATTCCTTCTTTGATCAGTGCTTTGGAAGCAGTGACGGTCGGAGTAAAATGCATGTCGGCGACATGGGACGTAAGACGTCTGTACGTTTCTTCCGGATACGGATTCATCCTGTCGTTGGTGCGTAAACCGGCTTCGACATGCGCAACGGTAATTTTTCTGTGAAATGCAGCAATGGATGAAATGAACGTTGTCGCAGTATCGCCCTGCACCACAACCAGATCCGGATTTTCCATTGCGAACACATAGTCCAGTTTATCCAGAATATTCCTGGAAATGATCGTCAGCGACTGCCGCTGATGCATGATGTTTAGATCGTAATCCGGTTCGATCTTGAATACTCTTAACACATCATCGAGCATTTCACGGTGCTGGGCGGTGGCAATAAGCTTTAACGTGAAAAAATTGTCGAATTTTTGCAATTCCTGAATCACCGGCGCAAGTTTTATTGTATCGGGCCGGGTTCCGAAAATCACCGCAATTTTTTTCCTGTTGGCATCCATTGAAAACCAAGATAAAAATAAAAGTGAAAAGATTCCTTCTATTTTTTATATTAGGGGACTACAGGAAAGGTATTCTATGCGAGTCATTATTCAATCGAATTACGAACTGGTCAGCAAATGGACTGCGGCATTCATCGTCCGCAGAATCCGGGAGTTCAAAGCGACCGCAAACAGTCCCTTCGTTCTCGGACTTCCAACCGGCTCGTCGCCGATCGGTACGTACAAAGAACTGATAGCCATGCACAAGGAAGGCCTCGTTTCTTTTAAAAATGTCGTCACGTTTAATATGGATGAGTATGTGGGATTGCCGAAAGAACATCCCGAAAGCTATTACTCGTTTATGTGGAATAACTTTTTCAACCACATCGACATCAATCCGAAACATGTTCATATTCTGAACGGCAACGCAAAAGATCTGGAAAAGGAATGCGAGGAGTACGAAAAGAAAATTAAACGACACGGCGGCATCCAATTGTTTCTCGGCGGCATCGGACCGGACGGTCATATTGCGTTCAATGAACCCGGATCCTCCCTTGCTTCACGCACGCGGATCAAAACGCTTACCTACGATACGATTGTTGCCAATTCACGATTCTTCAATAATGATATTTCCAAAGTGCCGAAAACCGCATTAACCGTCGGCGTCGGCACGATACTCGACGCCCGCGAAATTCTTCTGATCATTTCCGGACATACCAAAGCACGCGCTTTGTCGCATGTTGTGGAGGCAGGGGTAAATCATATGTGGACGGTCAGCGCTCTGCAGCTTCATCCCAAAGGAATTATTGTCTGCGACGACGACTCAACGGTGGAGTTAAAAGTCGGAACGGTGAAATACTTTAAGGAAATCGAAGCTCTCAATCTGGATCCAAAATCACTGCTGTCCCACTGATCGAAGTTGCAGGCCGGGTCGGTTCAATATTATTTCTTTTCCTCTGCAATAATCAGACGCAGATTCGCTATGTCGCGAAGAACCGAGGCGGTTTTTCCTTTGTCCGGTTCCATCGTCACATACTGTTCAAGATTTTTCAACGCTTCGTCGTACCGTTCCTGATACCAGAGCGCCAAGCCGGCATTGAGATATGCCGGTGCAAATCGCGGATTGATCCGTTTTGCCAGTTCAAATTTTACGAGTGCGGAATCAAATTGCTGCACCCGCACATATGCCGTTCCCATTGAAAATACCGAAATCGCCTGCCGCGGATTGATCTCCCAACCGCGCTGATATTCGCTCATCGCTTTCGGGATGTTGCCTGCCGCTGCATAAACATTGCCGACATTATTGTGCAGATGAAATGTTTCTTTATACTGCGCCGCCTGTCGGTATTCGTAAAGCGCTCGCTCATACTGCTTCATGTCGAAAAAATTCATGCCGAGATATTCATGTTCCATCGAAAAATCATCCTTGATCGGAATATTCAGCACGGTGGCAAGACCTGCGGAGCCGACAATAACTGCGCCGGCAGTGATGAGTGCAGTGCGGTGCCTCTGACGGATGGAGGAGATCAACCGGTCTAACCCAATTCCTGCAAACAAGGCAAAGAATGGAATCGCCGATATTCTGAATCTGTCCGTAACAAAGAACAGAATCACGGAAAGAATTTCGGCGATCAGAAATGCATAAAGAAGAGAATGTTCCCTCCATTGCGTCCGCACCGAAGCCATTCCGACAGCAGCGATCGGGAATAACACGATGAACGTCAGCAGATACGAAAACAGAGGAACGGCATTCTGTGCAATGAACCGGTAATCATATCCCAATTGACCGATTTCCCGGTGATGAAAAAAGAGGAGCAGTTTTTTCCCAAGCAAAAGGAGAGCATCCGCAGGCTGTTGTGTTATGAACGCAATGGCTTCTTTCATCCAATACGACGATGCCTGTCCGGGTGAGAATTCCTTACCAAACATCGTTTCAAGAAAAACGCGTCCGTCCGGATCGTTTGCAAGATCAAGTCCGTCGACATTGTAATAGACCCCGACCGCTTTCGGATTGTTGCCGAGGTAAAAATTCAGTCCGCCGTTCGATGTGACAGGAATGAACTCCTGTGAAACGGCATAGTTCCGAAGTGTGACGGGAACGATCACCGCCGTAACGGCGAGAAGAACAGCAAGTGAAGCACGAATTTTTGATTGAGATATTTGCGCAGCACCATAGAAGATCCACACAATCACTGCCGCTGCGACAAGTAGATCCGACGGACGGCTGAGCACCGTGAATCCCAATAAGACCCCCGCACCAATCCACCATCGCAGATCTTTTCTTGAACGGGCCTGAAGCACGCAATAGAATGAAGCAGTCAATAAGAACACTTTGACTGTTTCAACCAACAAAAGATTCGCATGCAAATACAAGGGACCATACAGGGAAGCAATGATTGCAGCGAAAAACGCTTCTCTTCGGGAAAACAGTTTTTCTCCGGAAAGGAATAAAAGCAGCACCGTTGCCAGTCCAAGCAGATGTTGCACGATACGGACTGCGATCAGGTTTTCTCCGGTAACAGAATAAATCACGGCGAGAATGTATGGATAGACTGGCGTCATAAAAAACGGCTGGCTGTCGATCCAGTCTCCGCTGGTGATAATGCTTCTCGCCCATTGATTGTAGGTGGCGGCATCGGACCAGACTGCAAGATGAAAGAGGGATGAATTCCATTGCTGCAGCACGATAATCCGGAGAACGGTACCAAGCGCCAGCAGGATCAGTATTAACCGGGTCCGGTTTTCAAAAAAATCAGCCGATGTCTGTTTTGTTTCCTTTTTCATCGCATTAACATACTATAAAATCCCCTTGCGATGCAAGATTTCATTTGCACGATTGCACTGCAATGTATAACTTCTTGGCATGAAAACGGAATTTATTGATGTCGGCATCGCGTGGGATTGGGAGTTTGACCGTGACTTCGTCTTCGGAATCGAAAATGAATGTGTCGCCGCAGGACTTTCCACGTTCCGCATTGAACCTCACAATGTCGATGCTGTGACCAAAATGGTCCGTTCGAGAAAGATCGGTTTCAGAATTTTTCTCGACAGAGCTTCCGATTCGGACGACCATTTTCTTCCTCTGGCAAAGATTCTCTCAAAGGCCAGAACAACGATCATCAATAACTACCCGCATGTCGATTTTGCCAAGGACAAAGCAAACATGCATCTCGCTTTAATGGGAGAAGGAATCAATGTTCCGTACACAATTATTATCTCTCCCTACAATACACTGCAGGAAGTGGAACTCAGTCTGACGGAGCTTGAACATTTGGGGAGACCGTTTATCATTAAACCGGCAAACACTACCGGAGGCGGACTCGGCGTTGTTGTCGGCGCTGAAACTCTGAAGCAGATTCTCGATACTCGCCAGCATCACAAAAATGACAAATATCTGCTTCAGGAGACCATCCAGCCGGCATTGCTTGAAGGATCCATCGCCTGGTTTAGAGTGTTTTACGCATTCGGCGCCACCATCATCAGCTGGTGGGATCATCGGACACATATTTACCGGAGTCTGACGAAGCAGGAAGAACGAAAATTCAAGCTGAGTAAACTTCATACCATCATCAATACCATCCAAAAGAGCTGCCGGTTGGATTTTTTCTCATCCGAGATTGCTTACACACATGACGGGAAATTTGTCGCGGTTGATTATGTCAATGAAATATGCGACATGCGTTTGCAATCACGCCATATTGACGGCGTTCCGGACGCGCTTGTATCGCAGATACAGCGGCAATTTGCAAAATACGCTCGATCACAGATAAAAAAGGCAACTTGACTTTTCAGCGCGCTATTGATACATTCATATAGATTTCATTTATCGTTGAATATTCACCGGAGGAATCATGCTTCGAATATCATCATTACGTCTTTTTTCCGCTGCATTTCTGTTATCCCTCTTCACCTTGGGATGCGGAGGATCGGAGGAAACAGTTGCGGAAGACGAATTCTTGACAGATACAGGTGTGATGGATGAACCATTGCCGGGTGAAGTTCCCTATCAAGAAGAAATTCCCGCACAGGAACAGCAATCAGGCGACGATTCCGTGAACGCGATGCCTGTCGAACCGGCACCGGTCCCGGAAGGACCTTCCGCAGCAGAACTGCAAAGCGAGCTTGATGCAATAAAGTCCGAAAACATGCAATTGAAAGAGAAAAACAGCACACTGCAGCAGACAAACAAAACATTAACGAATAAAGTCTCCGATCTTGAAGCAGCCAATGCGGCATTAGCCAAAGCGAATAAAAAACCTGAACCGGCTCCGATGCCGAGCAGAAGTACTGTTGCCGGTGCTTCGTCTCCAGAAATGGTCCGGGCGTATGAAGGTGCTGTCAATAAAACGAGGAACAAAAATTACCGGGAAGCAATGAGCCAATTTCAGGCATTGTTGAACTCCGGCGTAAAAGACGATCTCGCTGATAATTGTCATTATTGGCTCGGAGAATGCAATTTTCATCTTAAAGAATATTCTCAGGCAATCCAGCAGTTTCAACTGGTGCAGGGCTTTAAATATTCGGAGAAAAAAGATGATGCTCAGGTCATGATCGCACGCAGCTATGAAATGCTCGGAGACCGGTCGAAAGCACGCTCCGAATATCAGAAACTTGTGGATATGTATCCCACCAGTGAATATGTGAAGCGCGCCCGCGCAAAATTGCGTTAATGATGATTTACGGAACAAAACACAAAAAGCCTCTGCAGTGCAGAGGCTTTTTGTGTTTCAAGCTATGACTTGCCCGTTATCCTTCGCGCAAAAACCGTTCGCATTCCGTTACGTCTTCCTCGCTGCCGATAAACAACGGTGTCCGTTGGTGCAGTTCGGTCGGGATCACATCAACAATTCGTTTTTCCCCGTCAATCGCCCTTCCGCCCGCCTGCTCGCAGATAAAAGCGAGAGGATTATTTTCGTACATCAATCTCAGCTTTCCATTTTTGTTTCTTGAATCGCCGGGATAGAGATAAATGCCGCCGTACAGCAGCGTTCGGTGAAAATCTGCAACCAGCGATCCGATGTAACGGCTGGAATAGGGACGGGATGTTGCTCTATCCTCCTCCTGCAAATGCTTGATATATTTTTTTACACCCGATCCCCACCATTTATAATTTCCTTCATTCACACTGTAGATCTTTCCGCGTTTCGGCATTTTGATGTCTTCATGCGACAGCAGAAATTCTCCGATGCTCGGATCCAGTGTAAAACCGTGAACACCGTCCCCGGTGGAATACACCAGCATCGTGCTGGAACCAAAGACAACATATCCCGCTGCAATCTGCTTATACCCCGGCTGCAGTACATCTTCCATTGTTCCGTCTCCGTGCTGAGAGACACGACGGTAAATTGAAAAAATTGTTCCGATGCTGACGTTGGCGTCAATATTTCCCGATCCGTCCAACGGATCATACAGCAGCACATACTTCCCTTTTGGATATTGCTTCGGAATTCCGATGATCGATTCATGTTCCTCCGACGCCATAACGCAGAGATGTCCTCCGTGATCCATTGCTTTGAAAATGGTTTCATCGGCAAACACATCCAGCTTTTTTACGACATCGCCCGATACATTCTGCGTTCCGGCGGTGCCGAGAATGTTCACCAGACCCGCCTTGCTGACTTCCCTCCAGATAATTTTAAATGCAAGGGTGAGATCCCTTAACACATTCGAAAAATGTCCGGTTGCGCCGGGATGCTGGCGCTCCATTTCGATGATGTGACGCTCGAGGGTGACGATTTTGCTTTGAACCATTCCGTATGCTCCGATAATCGGGTGGATAACGATGTGTTATTGAAATTAGGAAAAACAAAGCGCAGGAGCAAGGAACGAGTAAACGTTACGCCGCTTCCTGCTCCTGATACTGCAGAAGATACAGCTTATGATACACACCTTTGTGAAGCAGCAGTTCCTGGTGGGTTCCCATTTCACGGATTTCGCCTTTGTGCATCACGACAATCTTGTCCGCCTTCTGAATTGTGGAAAGCCGGTGTGCAATAACAATTGCAGTTCTGTTGAACAGCAGCTTTTGAATGGCGGATTGAATCAGCAATTCCGTTTCGGTATCCACGCTTGATGTTGCCTCATCCAACACCAGAATCGCCGGATTGAACGCAAGAGCTCGTGCAAAGGAGAGCAGCTGTTTCTGTCCGACGGAGAGTGTCGATCCGCGCTCTTTCACTTCCTCGTCATATTTTCCCGGCAGCGAATTGATGAATGTATCCACCCCGACAACCGATGCTGCTCGCTGAATTTCCTCAAACGAGATCTCATCATTTCCGAGATTGATATTGCCCTTGACATCCCCCGAAAACAGGAAGACATCCTGCAGCACCAGTGCTATGTTTCTTCGGAGATCCCCGAGCGCAACGTCGCGGATATTAATACCGTCGATCAGAATTTCTCCCTTCTGAATGTCATAGAACCGTGACAGCAGATTGATGATCGTCGTTTTTCCCGCGCCGGTGTGCCCGACAAACGCCGCGGTTTCGCCCGGTTGAATCGTGAATGAAACATTTTTCAACACCCAGTGCGGTTCTCCCTCATGGGAATTGTAGGCAAACCAGACATTTCTGAATTCGATTTTTCCCGCCACGGAAGTGAACGGCACCGGATGTTTTGTTTCCTCAATAATCGTCTGATCGTCGATCAATTTGAAAATCCTTTCGGACGACGCCATGGCGGTCTGCATAATGTTGTACTTTTCCGAGAGATCCCGGATCGGACGCCAGAACATTTCATTAAACTGCAGGAAGGCCATCACCGTACCGATCGTGACCGTTCCTTCGAGCGCATTGCCGCCGGCGTACCAGATGATTAGACCAACCGAGACTGCGCCGATCAGATCGACTGCCGGATAAAAGATCGCATAATAGAAAATTGATTTTATGTTCGCTTCACGGTGTCCGGCATTGTGACGCTCGAAGACGCCGTAGGCATTTTTTTCCCTGTTGAAGATCTGATCGACAAGCATGCCGGTGATATGCTCCTGCATGAACGTGTTGATCCGCGCAATATAGAGACGAACTTCGCGGTACGCTTCCCGTGCCTTCTTCCGGAACAGAAACGTTCCGTAAAAAAGAAACGGGAGCACGCTCAGCGAGAGCAGCGCCAATGGAACATTCATGGCAAACATAAACCATACGATGCCGATAATCATAAAAACGTCGCTGAACACCATCACGATTCCGGAGGAGAACATTTCGTTCAGCACTTCGATGTCGTTGGTGACGCGCGTAATCAGCCGGCCGATCGGATTTTTGTCGTAAAATTTCAGTGAGAGTTTCTGCAAATGGCGGAAGAGTTCCATTCTCAGATCAAAAATGGTCTGCTGTCCGATTTTTTGCGTAAGGTAGGCGTTGAAATATTGAACGACGCCGCGCGCAATCAACAGCAGTAAAAAAAGAATTGTTGTATTGAGGAGACCGTCTTTGTCGTTATTGGCGATATCAACATCGACCGCGATTTTTGTAAAGTACGGGCGGACTGCTTCAAGCGCCGATACAACCAAAGCGAGCACGATCGCCAGCAGCACTTCCCATTTGTACGGACGGAGATAATGCACCAACCGGCGCATCAGCTGTGCGTCGTAGGCCTTTCCCAGTATCTCATCATCCTGTAATTGACTCATAATGCTTCGAGCTCTTTCTCCAGCAACTGTTTGCGGTATAATCCGGCATATATTCCGTTGAGCCCAACTAATTGATCATGTGTTCCTTGTTCCGCGATTGTTCCGTTGTGCAAAACGATAATATTGTCGGCATCTTTTACCGTCGAAATTCTGTGTGCGATAATGATGCTTGTCCTTCCATTCATCACCGTACCGAGCCGGTCCAAAATCGACTCTTCGGTGTAGGTGTCGACTGCCGAAAGCGCATCGTCGAGAATCAGGATCTTCGGTTTCCTCAGCACGGCCCGTGCAATGCTTGTCCGTTGTTTCTGTCCGCCGGAAAGAGTGATGCCCCGTTCGCCGAGCATGGTGTCGAACCGCTGTGGAAAATCCGCAACATCCTTTGCAATCTGTGAAATTTCTGCGGCATCATGGATCAATTCCCGCTGAGCGTCATCATCCCCGTAGCGGATATTTTCGGCAATGGAATCTGAAAAAAGAAATGTCTCCTGCGGCACATAACCGATATTTTTGCGGAGAATTTCGACAGGAATAGTTTTGATGTCTATGCCGTCGATAAGCAGTTGCCCCTCCGTCACATCGTACAACCTCGGAATAAGATTGACAAAGGAACTTTTTCCGGCGCCGGTATAACCGACAATGGCGAGCGTGGAGCCTGCCGGAATCTTTACGCTGATATTTTTCAGCGTCGGGGACTCAGCGCCCTCGTGGGTAAACGTAACATTCTTAAATTCAATTTCACCGCCTATGGTGCGGATGGAATGATCCGTCGCCTCCGTATTGCTGATGGACGGAACCGTCTCAAAAATTTTCGCCAGACGCTTCATTGAAGCGGCCCCCTGCTGCCACATGTTCGTTACCCATCCGAATGCGATCATCGGCCAGATCAGGAGCGAGAGATACGTCATAAATGCTGTCAGCGTGCCGATCGACATCTCCCCGTTGATCACTTTCATGCCGCCCACATAGATGGTGATGATGATTGACAATCCGACGAGGATGAACATGAGCGGCCACATCACTGCCTGCGCTTTTGCCAGCACCAGATTTTTTTTGAAATACTCCCAGCTGGCTTTTCTGAATTGTTCGATTTCATATTCCTCCCTCACATACGCTTTCACCACGCGTGCCCCGGAAAGATTTTCCTGCGCTTTTGTCGTCAGAACGGAGTATTGCTCCTGCCGTTCGTTAAATTTTTCATGAATCACTTTTCCAAGATAATAAACGGCATACGAAACGAACGGCATCGGTATCAGCGCCAGCAGCGTCAGCTGCCAGTCTTTTACAAACATGAGAACGAGGGACATGGAAAGCGTCATCAACGTATCCGCGGGATACATGATGCCGGGTCCGATGACGTTGCGCACGGAACTGATATCGTTGGTGGCATGCGCCATCAGGTCGCCGGTCGGCGTTTTTTGAAAGTAGGAGAGCGGCAGTTTTTGAATATGCGCAAGAAAGTCGTTGCGCAGATCGAATTCGATCTTCCGCGACACAACGATGATGGTCTGGCGTGTGAAGAAAAGCATTATGCCGGCAATCAGCGAAAAAATAATCACCAGACCCGCATACCACAGAAGATCGGTGTGCTGCAAGGACTGTTCTTCCAACCCGCGTTTTAATTCGTCAATTGCCTCGCCGATGTACCAGGGAGTCGCCACCGTAAATAAATTGCTGACAATCACGGTAAGAAGTCCGAGGTAGAGTGTCTTTTTGTATCTGGAGAGATATGGTATAAGCCGTAAAAGAGATTTCATGTAGAGTTTATTGAACCATCATCTGCACATTCGATCGATGATGACTGATGCGTGCAGATCAGCCGATCACGGCAACACCGGTGTAGCGGTGCAACACTTTTGGTATGATTACTTTTCCTTCGGGTGTCTGATAGTTTTCGATAATGGCGGCCACGATTCTCGGAAGCGCCAGACCGGAACCGTTCAGCGTGTGAACAAATTCCTGTTTCCCGGTTTCACGCGATTTAAATTTGATGTTCATTCTCCGTGCCTGGAACGCTTCGAAGTTGCTGCAGGACGATACCTCGAGCCACCGCTGCTGTCCGGCAGCCCAGACTTCAAGATCATATTTTTTTGTTTGGGTAAAACCCATGTCGCCGGTGCACATCAGCAGCACGCGGTATGATAAACCGAGAAGCTGGAGCAATCGTTCCGCATCGGCCCGAAGGGATTCGAGTTCATCATAGGAAGTCTGCGGATGAACAAATTTTACCAATTCCACCTTGTCAAACTGATGCAGCCGGTTCAATCCGCGGACATCTTTCCCGTACGATCCCGATTCACGGCGAAAACAAGGTGTATATCCTGCATATTTCAGAGGCAGATCTTTTTCGTCAAACGTTTCTTTCCGGTGAAAATTTGTCACGGGCACTTCCGCAGTCGGAATCATATACAGATCATCGCGGGTGGCAACATACATCATATCTTCTTTGTCCGGAATCTGACCCGTACCGCGCGCACTTTCTTTATTGACGACGATCGGCGCCTGCAATTCGGTATAACCCTGTTCAGCTGCCTGATCCAAAAAGAAGTTAATGAGCGCACGCTGCAGCATTGCGCCCGCACCGACGTAAAAGGGAAAACCTGCACCGGTCACTTTTGACCCGCGCTCAAAATCAACGATCCCCAGCGACGCTGTCAGTTCCCAATGCGGTTTCATCGGAACATCTGACGACGGTTTTTCTCCCCATTCCGATACTGTCACATTATCTTCCGGTGTTGAACCTGCCGGAACGGAAGGATGCGGAATATTCGGCACCGTCAATAAAAGATCTTCCAGCTGCTGATCGACGGCGGCCAGCTCTTCATCGATCTGCTGAATGCGCGTTTTGACGGAGTTCATCTCTTCGATCACCGATGATGCATCCTCTCCCGATTTTTTCATCATCCCCACTTTGGCCGATACTTCATTGCGGCGCGCTTTGAGTGCTTCTCCTTCGCCGATCAGCGACCGCCGCCGTGCATCGGCAGCAATGATCGCGTCAAGATGATCTTCTCCTTTTTTTGCGGCGATGCCCTGCCTCACGACCTCGGTCTGCTCGCGGATTAATTTAATATCAATCATACATTTTCCCTATTGCGTCACTTCAACGGTGACGAGAATGCCGGTAAGATTTAATTCCTGGTAGTGAACTTTTTTTGACGAAAGTACTTTTAGTTTTCCTGTTGCCGGAAGATAGACATGCTGTTCCATCCCGGTGGTTTCGGCAGATGAGTCGTTCGCACAAATGTACCGCTCCATCATCTTTGCCGGCGCTTTTCCGCCGGACGCTTCGCCAAAATCCCCTGCGACAATAATAGGATATTCTTCCATAGATTTTTGTATGGATAAAATTTCATACACCTGTTTGACCCTCTCGCTGAGATCTTGGTCATCCAGCTCGGTCGAAGCGAACGCAATCGGCTTTAGTCCCAGTTCGAACACGCCGAAAGACATCGACCGACGTATTTTTCCTTTTCCCGTCGGCAGCATGTAGGACTGTGATTGGTGCATCGGGTAGATGCAAAAGAGCGCGTTTCCGGAATCCCATCCTTTATAATACCGTGCTTTGGCAAAGGTGCCCCGCATATCGAGCCGTTTCAATAATTCCGTATACGAATCAAAACCGGGCCGCGAATCGGTCGATCGGAGAATCTGCTGCACGGCGACAAGTTCCGCGCCGGTTGATTTGATCCAGGATGAAAATTTCCGGACGTCGGTATTGTCGTTCAATTGGTGCCGTGCGGAAACGGAAAGCATGGTGAAGCGGCTGGTGAGCGCCTTCCGCGGTGCTTTGAGAATATCCGCATCGTCCGACGACGATCGGGTGGCGGCGCATGATGACCAGCAAAGTGCCGATATCACTATTCCGGTGACAAGAAGGAGTTGTTTCATATCAGTTCAGATGGATTCCTGTTAATTCTTCCTGAAGAAGTTTGAGTCCCTGGGAAACGTTCATCGGCTGGTAATTGAACGTCCGTTTTGCTTTTTCAATAATCATGGATGTGCGGAGCGGCCTCGGCGCAGCTTGCTGCAATGCATTCGATTGAATCCTCG
>CAZQSI010000002.1:0-5431 GCA_964596155.1 uncultured Chitinophagaceae bacterium | reverse complement strand
ACATTCACTCCCGTACCGTAGACGACAATCGTCCTGAGAATCGCAAAATCAATGCCGCTGGAGACCAAAACGTTTTCGCCGGCAAGTTTTGTTTTTCCGTAGTAATTGATCGGATTGACGCGGTCATCCTCTGCATAATTGCCGTTTTTCCCGTCAAACACATAATCCGTGGAAATATGTACAAGTTTTGCATCGATTCTTCTGCAGACTTCGGCAAGATTTTCCACGGCAGTCACATTCATCTTCCACGCCTGTTCCCGTTCGCGTTCGCAGGCATCCACGTTAGTCATGGCGGCAGCGTTCAATATTACGTCCGGACGGTAACTTGAAACGAGACTTTTGACATCTCCGCGGTTTGAAATATCCAGTTGGGTATAATCAAGCAGCTCATCAGCATAAGCAAAGGATCTGTGATGCGACGAGTGCAGCACTTCCACTTCCGGTTCTGAATCAAGAAGCCAGGCAAGCCGTTGGCCGAGCAAGCCGTTGCTGCCGCACACAAGAATCCTTTTCATAACTGCTCCCTCATCGACGTTAACTGCTCATATTTTTCCGAAACCGAATATTGTGTGCTCATCGACGCGGCACGATTCGCGAATTGCGCTGCATCAACATACGATTTCTTCTTCAAACAGGCGAAAAAAAACGCTGCGCCGAAAATATCGCCCGAACCGAGAACGGACACCGTCTTCGTCTGCGGTTCTCCGGGAATCTGCGTTGTCAGTAAATGTTTATGCTCTTCCTGATATACCGTTGCGCCGTTGGCACCGCGCGTAATGATGAACGCTTTCACCATCAGCGGAATCATTTGCTTCGCGAGAAGTTCATCATTAAAGTGTTCAACCGACATCTCCGCTGCTTCTTCCTCGTTCATTTGAACGCTGTCCGTCATAAAACACCACCGCCGCCAATCGGCCATGGGACGGAAACTGCGTGATCCGTTTTCATGCACATGCAGCGTGAGGCAGTGCAGATCAAGATGGATCGGCGTTTTCTTTTTCCGAATCGCGAGACGGATTTCATCAATGGTATCAACGGTGAGATCTCTTCCCGAGATCATGTTGACATACACGCCGTCAACAGACAGAAATTTTTTGACATGCGAAAACGGAATCGGTTCTGCAATATTCAACAACCGTTCATTCGGCTGATCGTCATAGTAATGAACACGGTTCGTTTCACCGGAGTATTGGAATATGCCCGACAGATCGATATTTTTATAGCGCGATAATGCGTTTTTTATTTCCTCAATCTCTTTTTCACCGGCTCCGAAAACAGGAATAATCGTATCGCGGTCCGTTGCAAGATTAGCGAACGCAGCCGCCGAGTGAAAAATTCCTCCGTGCCGCTCTTCTTCCGTTCCGTCGGAACGATGGAACACATCAATGCAGTAATGTCCGATGACGGCGATTTTCATTGTTTATACACCGTCGTGGGATCAAAGATTTTTTCACTCTTCACGACAACATTATTTCCGTCATCCGTTATCTCGCGGTAAAAACAACTCCGGTGGCCGGTGTGGCATGCCGCATCGCCTACCTGACGGATCTTCAACAGAATGACATCGGCATCGCAGTCAAGGTGGATTGAGAGTACTTCCTGAACGTTCCCCGACTCCTCGCCTTTTCTCCACAATTTCTTCCGTGACCGGCTGTAATACACGGCGCGCTTTGTTTGAATTGTTTCCGCAAGGCTTTCCCGGTTCATCCATGCCATCATCAGCACATCGCCGTTCGCCGCATCCTGCGCAATCGCAGGAACGAGGCCGACGGCATCAAATGTCACTTCATCAAGTACGTTCATAGTCATTCTATTGTTTTTTTATATTCTCATCAACAGTTGTTTCGACGTCAAATATTCCTTCGCCTGCCGGATGGTGAAGTGACGAAAATGAAAAATTGAAGCAGCCAGCACTGCGTCCGCCTCACCAACATGAAACGCCTGATAAAGATGGTCGAGCGTACCGGCACCGCCGCTGGCGATAACGGGGATTCTCACGCCGGCGGTTACCGATTTCAATAATTCCAAATCATATCCGTCTTTAGTGCCGTCCCTGTCCATACTCGTCAGCATAATTTCGCCTGCGCCGAATTCCTCGCATTGCTGCGCCCATTCGAGGGCATTCATTCCGGTGCTAGTTCTTCCGCCGTTGACAAACACTTCCCATCTTTCCGATCCAGACTTTTTTGCATCGATGGCAACAACGACACACTGCACTCCGAATTTTTCCGCTCCTCTGCTGATCAAGCGGGGATCGTTGACAGCAGCGGTATTGATGCTCACCTTATCCGCGCCGCACCGGAGCATTTCCCTCATATCATCCGTCGTGCGAATTCCTCCCCCGATCGTAAACGGAATGGAGACTTCTTCGGCCGTTCTTCGCACAACTTCCATCATCGTGGATCTGTTGTCGGATGAAGCGGTAATATCGAGAAAGATCAGTTCATCGGCACCTTCGGCATCATAAAACTTTGCCTGTTCGACAGGATCGCCGGCGTCCACCAAACCGATAAAATTGGTTCCTTTGACAACGCGTCCTTTGTCGACATCCAAACATGGAATGATCCGTTTTGCCAGCATATCAGATTCTTCTCGTCGGTCCGAGATCGTCAAGTTCTTTCTCATTCTCGCGCCAGAGCGCCTGACACGAAAATCTGTTTTCGTACAGTGCTTTTCCCACGATGACCGAATCCACACCGAACGGTTCCAACTCCTGCAGTTTGATGAGATCGTGATAATCCCCGACGCCGCCGGACGCCGTGATGCGCAATCCGGATTTCTGCGCCATTTCTTTGGTCGCTTCAATATTTGGTCCGGACAGCATTCCGTCCCGCTGAATATCGGTATACACCACCCTGCAGACGCCGAGCGCCTTCATGTTGAGCGCCAGCGAAACAGCTTCAACACCCGTATTTTCCTTCCACCCTTTGGTCATCACCAGACCGTCTTTGGCATCAATGCCGACAACGACTTTCCGCGCTCCGAAGTCCTTCACGCAGCGGGCAACAAGATCAGGATCATCAATTGCCGCAGTGCCGATCACAACTCTGTGAATGCCGACCGAAAATAATTGCTGCACCTGCTCATACGTTCTGATTCCGCCGCCAACCTGAATCGGTATGTCGACTGCCTTCAGCATCCGCTGCAGCACGTCGATGTTTTTCATCTTCCCTTCAAACGCTCCATCCAGATCGACAACATGCAGCGTTTTGGAGTTTTCGCCGCGCCACAACACCGCCATCTGCACCGGATCATCGGAATACACTTTTTCGGTGCCGGGAGCACCCTGGACAAGCCGGACACACCGACCATCTTTTATATCAATGGCGGGAAGGATAAGGATCATGACATCTCCGCAAAATTCTTCAACAACTGCACCCCCGTGGATTGACTTTTTTCCGGATGAAACTGAATGCCGAAAATATTCCGCTTCTGAATAATTGAAGTAAACGGAATACCGTACTCCGTTTGTGTCAACGTGACCGGTTCTGCCGGATCAACGAAATACGAATGAACAAAATAGACAAAACTTTTTTCTTCAATGCCCCGCACCAGCGGCGATTCCTTGATAATTTCTATTTGATTCCATCCCATGTGCGGAACTTTCACTTTGGAGGGAAACTGTTTGACATCGCCCTTCACAAGATCGAGTCCGGCGTGGTCGCCTAATTCGCTGCTCTTAGAAAAGAGAAGCTGCATGCCCAGACAAATGCCGAGCAGCGGTTTTCCCGAATCGGCGAACTCTTTCAGAAACGAATCGAGTTTCAACGTTTTCAGATTTTCCATCGCCGCTCCAAATGCTCCGACACCAGGCAGAACGATCTTTTCAGCCCTTTGCAACTGCTCCCGGGAATCTGAAATAAATGCGTCCGTTCCTGCTTTTTCAAAAGCTTTTTGAACCGAACGGAGATTGTTCAAATGATAATCGACGATTCCGATCACAGCTTGCCCTTTGAGGACGGAACACCCTTCACACGAGGATCGGTCTCACATGCTTGTCTCAATGCTCTGGCGCACGCTTTAAACATCGCTTCAACTTTGTGATGCGTATTCCTGCCGTACAACACTTCAATATGAATATTTGCTTTCAGGTGTTCGCCGAACGAGTAAAAGAAATGTTCGATCATTTCGGTCGACAGATCGCCCACCTTTTTTCTGTTGAACTCAGCATTGTAAACCAGAGCAAACCTTCCGCTGAGATCAATCACGCACCGCGCAAGCGTTTCATCCATCGGAACATAGGCAGTGCCGTACCGGGATATTCCCTTTTTTTTCCCGATCGCTTCTGCGAACGCTTTTGCCAGTGCAATGCCGACATCTTCCGTCGTATGATGATCGTCCACACGCAGATCCCCGTTGCATCTCACCGTGATGTCGAACAATCCGTGCGTAGCGAAGAGCACAAGCATATGATCGAGAAAACCGATGCCGGTGGAAATATTCGACACACCGGTCCCATCAACCGTAACGGAGACGGAAATGTCGGTTTCTTTTGTTTTTCGTTTAATTTTGGCTTTGCGCATAAGAAAAATAGGGACACTGAAGAGGTCCCTGAATGAAAATGCGCAAATTTTATGAGAGTTTCAAGAATGGTGCCGGAAATGGTCAGACTTCATGATAGCGGAAACAGGAGAGTTCATGGTCATTCACCATTCCGCATGCCTGCATAAAGGCATAGCAGATCGTTGAACCGACAAATTTAAATCCCCGTTTTTTCAGTTCTTTGCTCATGGCATCCGATTCCGGCGTGGACGAGGGAATCTGTTTGACGGAGACACGGCGGTTGACAATCGGTTTTCCGCCAACAAATTGCCAGATGAACGTGTCGAAGGACCCGAATTCTTTTTGAATTGCGATGAACGCCTTGGCGTTCGAAATCACTGAATCAATTTTCAAACGGTTTCTGACAATTCCGTCGTTTGCGAGAAGTCGGCGGACATCGCGGGCATCGTATCCCGAGATTTTTTTAACATTAAAGTTATCGAACGCCAACCGATACTGTTTTCGTTTTCTCAGAATAGTGATCCAGCTCAGTCCCGCCTGTGCTCCTTCAAGAGTCAGCATTTCAAACAGCTTTCGATCATCATGGACCGGAACGCCCCACTCTGTATCGTGATACTCAATATAGAGCGGATCGGTTCCGGACCATGCACATCGATATTTCATTTGATTTACTCTCCCGAACGATGGTGAAATAATTTATCGTTATTCTGACATTGCCGGTACGTCACCGGCAGATGTTTTCTTCGGTGCCGCCGAGGAGGTCTCACGCATCGAATAATAATGACCGAACGTGATGACTCCATCCCCTAATTCAAAAAACATTTGAAGATCCGGATGTGCCATTGCCGCGGTGTTCGCATTCTTTGCATCTTCAAGCGATTCCCATTCACAATAATCGATAAACGTGTTGGGAGATTCCGTTGACCGG
>CAZQSI010000001.1:16971-93919 GCA_964596155.1 uncultured Chitinophagaceae bacterium | reverse complement strand
TGACTATTTGCTCAGCTGTTCCAGTTCTTTCACTGCCTGCTGCGCCGACGGCAGGCTAGGTCACGGTTAAATTCTTGAATTCGAATCAGCGCTCGCGCATCATTGTCTCACATACATACACTAAATCTCGGAGAAACGATGAAACACGGTATGACAATATTCTTACTTTTATCGGTTCAATTGCTCTTTTCCATTGAACACCGAGATCATCAAAGCGAACATCGGTCTTATGCGGAAAGTTTTGGTGCTGTAGAGGCGGACAGTGCATATGATACGGTAAACGATTCGTCGGCCGCAAATCCGAAGTACGATGCCACGCTGGCAAAAAAACATGGTGCGGACGATTACGGAATGAAGCAGTACATCCTCGTCTTGCTGAAAACCGGTTCGAATCAAACGACGGACAAAGCGTTTTTAAAGGAAAAATTTCGCGGGCATCTGGATAACATCAACCGGCTGGTGAACGAAGGAGTAATGATCGTGGCGGGTCCGCTCGGAAAAAACGATAAAACATACCGCGGAATTTTTATTCTCAATACCATGACAATTGAAGAGGCACGACAGCTGCTGCAGACCGATCCTGCGGTTCATGCAGGAATTTTGGATGCAGAGTTGTACGTGTGGTACGGCTCGGCGGCGCTGCCGGAATATTTGGAAGCGTCGGACAAAGTGTGGAAAGTGCAGCCGTAGCGTTTAATGTTTTAACCGGCGAATCTGATGAACACGGCTTCGCGGGGATTGTACCGTCGTTTTTACTCTTCCGAATGATGCTTCACAATTCGCGCCTGCGTCTGGAAAATCACTTCTTCGGCGATGTTGGTCGTCAGATCGGCAACGCGCTCTAAATTTCTGCTGATTCGCAGCAGTTCCAGTCCCCCTTCGATGCTCTTCAGATCTTTCTTGATGAATTTAATCACCTTCGACGTCATGCCGCGGTTCAGCATGTCGATCCTGTCATCGCTTTCCAGCACCGTCTGCGCCAGCTGCGGATTAAGATGGATAAAACTGTCGAGCGCCAGTTGGAACATTTCGCGGGCGATCTTTGCCATGTTCGGGATTTCCATCAGCGGTTCATTATGCGGCGTTTCGGTAAGCCGGAATGCCGATTCGGCGATATTCACGCAATGGTCGCCGATCCGCTCCAGATCGTTATTGATCTTCTGAATGGCAAGAATCAGACGGAGATCGCTTGCCACCGGCTGCTGCAGGGCGAGCAGGTCCACCACGCCGTTGTCGATCTCGATCTCGAACTTATTGATGATGCCGTCCGATGCAATCACTTTTGATGCAAGCTCCTGATCGTCATTCAGAACAGCCTCCAGGGCATCGGTAAGATTTTGTTCCACCGCGCTGCCCATCTTGATGATGTTCGCTTTCAACTGTTCCAGGTCGTTTTGAAAATGTCGCTGCATAAATTTTTCCTTTATAATTTTTTAACTGCCGCCATTCCGTCGGTCGCGGTGCTGAACTCTCCGGCTCTTATCCGAATCGTCCGGTAATATAATCTTCCGTCTGTTTTTTTCCCGGCACGGTGAAGATTTTCTTCGTGACGTCGAATTCAATCAATTCGCCGAGATAAAAGAACGCCGTGTAATCGCTCACCCGCGCCGCCTGCTGCATGTTATGCGTGACGATCGCAATAGTGTACTCTTTTTTCAATTCGTAAATCAACTCCTCGATTTTTGCCGTGGAAAGGGGATCAAGCGCGCTTGCCGGTTCGTCCATCAAAATCACTTCGGGAGAAACAGCAAGTGTCCGTGCAATACAGAGACGCTGCTGCTGACCGCCGGAAAGACTGACACCGCTTTTGGAAAGGGAATCCTTCACTTCATCCCACAGCGCGGCCTGACGGAGACTTTTCTCCACGATGTCGGGGATCGATTTCTTATCCCCCATGCCGTTCATCCGGAGACCTGCCGCAACGTTGTCGAAAATCGACATGGTCGGAAACGGATTTGGTTTCTGGAAGACCATACCGATACGCTTGCGCACCACCACCGCATCCATCGCATAAATATTGCTCTCATCGAGTTTGAGTGTTCCGGTAATTTTGCTTTGCGGCACCAGCTCATGCATCCGGTTGATGGAGCGAAGGAATGTCGATTTTCCGCATCCGGAGGGACCGATGATGGCCACCACGGAATGTTCCGGTATTGTCAATGAGATGTTCCTGATCGCATGGACTTTTCCGAAATAACAGTTCAATCCTTCCGCAGTGATTTTCGCCTTTTTGGCGGAGGAAGCAGTGGAGGTCGGAATGCTGAATGATCCGGTTGAATGATTCGGTTGTGTTGTTGTTTTTTCCATAGTCATATTTTTTTGCGGATCAATGTTCTTGTTCCTTCGGGATTCGCACGACGGATGCAATTAATATTTTTTTCTTGTTGCAATGCGTACTGCCGCACTGAGTACGACAATCAGCATCATCAGCACAAGCGCACCGGCCCATGCCTGAGCGATCCAGTCCTCAAACGGAGAAACTCCGTAATTATAGATAAACACTGTCAGCGATGCAATCGGCTGATCGAGTGTTGTGTGCCAGAATCTGTTGTTCAGCGCCGTAAACAGCAGCGGCGCCGTTTCTCCTGCCGCGCGCGCAACGGCAAGCATGACGCCGGTGACGATTCCTCCGAGCGCGGTCGGAATCACAATGCGCAGTGTTGTTTTCCACCGCGGAATGCCGAGCGCCAATGCCGCTTCCCGGAATGAATGGGGAACGGTTCTGAGCATTTCCTCCGTTGTTCTGGTGACGATTGGAATCATCAAAATACCGAGTGCAAATCCTCCCGCATATGCGGAAAATTGTTTCATCGGCAGCACAACGATCGTATAAGCAACGACCCCGGTGACGATCGACGGAACGCCGTTCAGCACATCGGTCATAAAGCGGACAATTCGGCCGAACGAATTATTTCCGAATTCGGAAAGATAGACTCCCGTCAAAATACCGATCGGCAGTCCGAAGCAGCTTCCCAGTCCGACGAGTATCAGCGTACCGACGATAGCGTTGGCAAGACCGCCCCCCGGTTCACCCACCGGCTTCGGAAGTTCCGTGAAGAAATCAAGCGACAATGCTTCGAGGCCGAGCGATAATGTGTGATAGAAGATAAGTATCAGCGGAACAAGCGCAAGAGCGACGCTTGCAATGCACAAACCGTACATTACGGCGTTTTTCAATTTTCTGTAACGGAAGATCATCGGATTCGCCATCTACACTCTCCCTCCCGCATCCGACGAACGCGTAAAGCTCCAGACGAGCAGCCGGGCCACCGCATTCACCAACAGCGCGACGATGAACAGCACGAGAGAAATTTCGATCAGCGCGCTGATGTACATCTCCGTAGTTGCTTCGGTAAACTCGTTGGCAAGAACGCTAGCCATAGTGTAGGCCGGCTCGAACAGCGAGGTTCGGATTTCCGGTCTGTTGCCGATCACCATTGTCACCGCCATCGTCTCCCCGAACGCCCGGCCGAGACCGAGAATCGTCGCACCGATGATGCCCGAGCGGGAGTAACTGAGTGCAATCCGCGTCGCCTCCCAGCGGGTGGAACCGAGCGCCAGTGCTGCTTCCTTCTGAGATGCCGGCACCGCGTTGAGAATATCACGCGACAGTGACGAAATAATCGGCAGAATCATAATCGAAAGTATCAGCCCGGCTGCGAGCATGCCGACGCCGTACGGCGCTCCTTCAAACAAGGGAATAAATCCGAGATGGTCGCTTAAAAACGGTTCAAGGTCCGTGCGAATCCACGGCACCATGACGAAAAATCCCCAGAGTCCGTACACGATACTCGGAATTCCCGCCAGAAGTTCGATCATGAATGATAACGGACGTTCGATCCAGCGCGGCGCCAGTTCGGTTAAAAAAATTGCGATGCCCAGACCGACCGGCAACGCGATCAGCAGTGCGAGCAGCGACGAGACGATGGTTCCGTAGATGAACGGCAGCGCGCCGTACTCATCCATCACCGGATCCCACTCGGTGCTTGTCAGGAATCCCCAGCCGAATTTATCGATAGTCGGGGAGGAGGTGACATACATTTCATACGCCATCAGAACGATGAGCAGCAGCACCATTGCTGCAAAAAAAGCGGTGAGATATTTAAAAACGGTGTCGCCGAAGTTCCTTGAGGAGGGATTCGGCGGCTCCGATAGTACTGAGAACGGTATTTTCATTCGGACAGCAATTCGCTATTTAACAGGTTTTCCATTGTATCGAATGGATGCGATTTTTTTCATGTTCAATTTCACAACCTCCTTCGGCAGCGGCGCGTAGTACAATGAGGGTGCAAACGATTCGCCCTCATCCATCGCCCACTTCAAAAAGTTAACGATCGCCTTTGCCTTCTGCAAATCTTTTTGATTCTGATAGATCAACAACCAGGTAAATCCGCTGATCGGATATGAATCCTTCCCGTCGGCATTGGTGATCGAAACGCGGAGATCCGACGGCATCACTTTCGCTTCGTTCATCGCGGCGGCCGTAACCGATTCAAGTGTCGGCGCAATAAACTTTCCTGCTTTGTTTTTCAGTGACGCATACCATAAATTATTTTTCACCGCATACGCCAGTTCCACATATCCAATTGATCCGTCGATTTGCTTCACTTGTCCCGCAACGCCTTCATTTCCCTTCCCGCCGAGTCCGACCGGCCACTTTACCGATGTTCCGACGCCGACACTGTTTTTCCATTTCTCGCTTACTTTTGAAAGATAATCAACAAAGATGTAGGTCGTCCCGCTTCCGTCGGAACGGTGGACAACAACGATCGGTTTGTCCGGCAGCGTAACACCGGGATTCACCGCCGTAATGCGCGGATCGTTCCATTTGGTGACTGTGCCGAGAAAGATGTCAGCTAAAATATCCGAAGTCAGTTTTAATCCCGCTCCGATTCCCGTGACATTGTATGTCGCCACAACGGCTCCCATCACGGTAGGAATGTGCAACACATCAGTCCCCTGTTTGGATTTCGCTTCGGCAAGCTGACTGTCGTTCATCGGACCGTCTGTCGCGCCGAAATCGACCGTGCCTTCGATTACCTGCTTGATTCCGCCGCCGCTGCCGATCGACTGATAATTAAATTGTATTCCGGTCTTTTTCTGATATTCATCAAACCATTTCGAATAAATTACATAGGGAAATGTCGCTCCCGCACCGTTCAGCTGCATTTGTGCCGCAGCCGGACCCGCCGTTATCATGAGCGCCATTGCAAGTGAGAGTATTGTTTTCATGTTTTCTCCTTTGATGTTCTCTAAAAGTAGAATTTTCGCGTTATTTGAACATTAAGTTCATGTTAAGGAATTGTTACGTAAATCAGTTGAATGCATAATAGAATGTCACCCGTCCGGTCACGGATGCATCGACAGCTCTGCTGCCCCCGGCAATTGCTGCATTTTCATACGTTTCGACCTGAATATTCGGAATGATCGAGACGTTCTTCTCCGCATTCCAGCTGGCGCCTGCAATGATATAGTTTCTGGCATCATTCGTTGACGACGACGCAATGTTCGGATCAAAATAATCATACCGGCCGATCAAGCTTAATTCAGGGGAAATTGTATATGTGCCGAAGAGTGAAACACCCATTGCATTTCGATCTTCAACAGTAATAGGAGCGGCAGCGCGAATATAACCGTTTGCGGTTATTTGATAGAAGAGCTCCGCCCCGACGCTGTAAGAATTCTTTTCGGCATATCCGAGGAATAGGGCGTTTGAAAGGACATTGTTGCCGAGGGTGCTTTTTGGAGCCGTCGTGCTGCGGGGATCATTGATGTTCGGCTGTGCCTTATAATCGGAATAGAGTGTTAAGCGAAATTTGTCCGCCGGTGTCAGATCAACATGCGCATAGAATCTTTTATATTTGTCCGTTTCCGCTCCCGTGCCGCTGTTATTGCCGATCATCACTTTGTATTTCACCATGCCGCTGTTATCCGCTTTTCCAGCTGCGCTTATGCCGAAATCTCTGGATGATACGATGCCGCGGAGATCAAGTATTGTTTTTTCAACCGAACGGAATCCCCAATACGATTCCGATACTTCGAATGCGGGAGTCGGTTGTATTCCGAGCATCAAATCCGTTCCGCCGGCGAATCCTTTCCATTTGATGTAGGCGTCTTTGATAAACGGAGCACCGGTCGTTCCTTCCAGTCTGAACCGGGTCGAGAAGGTGCTGCTGATTTCCTGATCGAATGTCAGATAAATTCGGCGGAATTGTAATGCGCTGTAATCCCGTGCTCCTCCGGTTGCGACATTGGAAAGGGATGAAAGAGATGTATCCCGCGATACATTGTACACTAGATCGCCGAACATATAACCGCTGATTTTTATCGGTGCTTTATCCTGTCCGTGCAAAACGGCACCGAGGCAGAGAACAACGAATGCAAACATCGAAATTTTTTTCATAGCACTTCTCCTTGAATGATGATGTGTGGTGGTATCTTCGCTCTATTTCATTCGATCATCCGGAAATTCAGACCGGATCAATCGTCAAACAATCGTGAACAAATTGTCGATTTCGAATTATCTGCACATTAATGCAATATTATGAAATTATTAAGAGATGATAGAGCGGAAGTGGTAAAAAATAAAAACGCTCCCTTTGAATCGAGGGGGGCGTGAGCAGTACGAAGAATAACGTGCTGTGAGAACTACGTTTTACCCATAAATACCAAACGAACTCCAGTCTGTTCGGCATAGGCGGTAATTTTTTCATCGCGGTAAAATTCTTTGAAATAGACCGTCCGAATGCCCGAATTGGCGACCAGTTTGAAACAGGTCAAACAGGGGGATGCGGTAACATAAATCTCCGACTCGTCGATGCGTACGCCGTTTTTTGCCGCCTGCGAGACGGCGTTGGCTTCGGCATGGACAGTCCGAACGCAATGATCGTTTTCAATGTCGTGTCCTACCTCGTCGCAATGCGGAGCGCCGCGCAAACTTCCGTTGTATCCTGTTGAAAGGATTGTTTTGTCGCGCACGATTACGGCGCCGACATGTTTTCTGCTGCAGGTGCTTCGTGTCGCAACCTGCTCCGCAATGTTCATAAAATATTCGTCCCACGAGACCCGCTGATCCGGCATAGTGCTCCTATTGAATAAAATGCATTGTCCGTACTTCGTGTTGTTCTCCGGAGTGCAAACGATAGAGGTAGATTCCGCTCGCCAATCCCGAGGCATCAAAGCGGACGGAATAGTGACCCAGCGCGTGAAATTGATTCACCGGCACTGCGACGATTCTTCCAAGCATGTCATACACTGTCAATGAAAGATCGCCTGCGCGCTCCACGCGATATTCGATCGTCGTCGAAGGATTGAACGGATTCGGAAAATTCTGCGAGAGGAAATATTTTTCCGCTCCCCTGTTCCGCACGGCAACGGAAGTTACCGCCGATGTGTCCTGAAGATACGAATCAATTCCCTGCAGAATCGCGCGGGCGGTGCTGTCAAACGCCGACGCCGAGGAACAGTTGGCATCTTCATAGGTCAGCGCCATAATTTTTTCCTTGTGATTGCTCCAGCACCAGCTTTCGGGATATTGTGTTGCCGGCGCGTTCACCCAGCTGACGTAGTAATTATACGGTCTGATGCCTCCCGGAAAATAATTCCGCACGTAGTTGATGAACCGCTGCTCCAGCCGCGAAAAGAGATATGAAGTGCCTCCTTCGGCGTGATAGACAAAGTACCGCGTGCAGGCATACGCGGAATGCATATTCAGCATCATTCTCATCGGATTTGGCGCGGACATATGTTTCTGGAACTGCGACTTCAGCACCAGCACTTCCTTTTGCGGCGACGAGGAGTTCCAATTGCTTTCGATATCAACGCCGTTGGCATTTTGCCGTGCATAGCCCAGCTCAACACCGTCCGGATTGTACATCGGCATGATATAGAAGACGTACCGCTCTCTGAGCCGCCGCGCCAGAACGGTTGTGTCGAGCAGCATCATAATCATTTCATTCGTTACCCACGTCCCCTGCACTTCTCCCGGATGCGTCCGAGCATGCACCCAGATCCGCTGGCGGATATTGGAGGAGTCGGCAGTGGAATCCTGAATGGTCAGCACAAAGAGTGTCCGTCCCTGCACGGATGCACCGACGGAGTCAACAGCGGCAAAAGGACTTTGTTTCCATCGGGCAAGATCGTACAGCAGTGTATCGTAACCATAACCCCAGTTGCCGGATGCGGCGGTTTTATACGCTTCGGACGTTGTATCGGGAAATCCGCATGGATCGTTGAAGAGTATTGATTGACCGGTGAGCGGTTTTGATCCAAACACGAAGAACATTATTGCACTTACTATCAGTCGCTGCTTCATGAAATATACGTTCACCATTTCCTTTACATTGAATAAACTATTGTAAAGAAATATTCCGAGAGAAGCATTACAAAAAATACTTTGTGAATTTTCATTATATTGTATCATCATTGAAACGGTCAGCAAAGGAAACGGAATGAACATCGGAATCATCGGAGCAGGAAATATCGGCGGCGGTCTTGGAAAAATTTGGGCTTCAAAAGGTCACTCCGTTCTTTACGGCGTTCGGAATCCCCTCTCGCCGAAAATACAATCGATCGTCGAAGAAACAGCTCACGGCGCCCGGGCGGTGCTGGTGAAACAAGCGGCGGTCGCATCCGAGGTGGTGGTGCTGGCAACCCCGTGGGAAGCGGTCGGAGAAGTGGTGTTCCAGATCGCCGATGTGACCGGAAAAATTCTGATCGACTGTACCAACCCGATCCATCCGAATCCGGATTGGCCGCTGGCGCAGGGGATTTCCGCAGCGGAAGAAATCGCACAGCGCCTGCCGGGATTCCATGTGGTGAAGGCATTTAATTCGCTTGGCGCTTCTCTGCTGGCGGATGTTACGTTTGGCACCGTTCACGCCGACGCATTCATCTGCGGTGATCATAAACCGTCAAAATCGGTCGTGACATCGCTGGCAAAAGAGATCGGATTGGATTCCGTGGATGTGGGAGATCTGAAAAGCGCCGAAATGCTCGAATCGCTTGCAAAACTTTGGATCACGCTTGCTTATCAGCAGGGCATCGGACCGAACATCGCCTTCAAGCTCCTTCAAAAATAAATCCGGTATTTCCCGGTGTATTCTATCCTGTTGCTTCTCTTTCAGCCGGAAAGCTCCGCGTTTTGTCCGAAGAAAAATTTCTTTTCAGGCGTATCATCCGTTCATAACAGACAAAATTTTCGCTTTCGGATTTTTCCTGCCGCTGATACTTGTAGTTTTTGCGATAAACTTCTACTTTAGAGAAGCGCATCTGCTTCATTCATACCTCTTCTGCATCAAAGAAAGGAATCCTGATATGATTCTAGACCATCTTTCCCGCTCCGATAAGTATCTTGCCGTTCATCCAAGTTTCAAACATGCTTTTGATTACTTAAAAAAAACCGACCTCAGGTCGCTCAAAGAAGGGCGCCACGACATCGAGGGGGATGATCTCTATCTGATTATTGCATCCGATCACAGCGGATCGGAACGAAGGATGCTCGAATCTCACAGAAAGTATATTGATATTCAACTGGCCGTGGACGGATCGTTTCCGCTGGAATGGCATGATGTCGATTCGTGCAGAAACATCGCCGTTGAATACGACAATGAAAAAGATGTGAAGTTTTTCAGCGATCCGCCGCTGTTTACCATTCATCTTGTGTCGGATATGTTTGCCGTGCTTTTTCCGGAAGATGCCCACGCACCGCAGCCGCCGGCCTCGACATCCAAAAAAGCAGTCATGAAGGTGGCTGTGTAACGTTCATGGAATTTCAATTGCAGAATGCGCTGCTTCGTCCCTGGAGAACGGGCGACGAGACATCTCTCGAACATCATGCCAATAACCGCAAGGTGTGGATCAATGTCAGGGATCATTTTCCGTTTCCCTATACACATCGTGATGCGGTTCGATGGATTCAGTACGCTACCTCCCAACTTCACGGTCTTGTTTTTGCCGTTGAAGTTCAAGGTCGTGCCGTAGGCAACATCGGATTGACACCGAAGGATGATATCTATAAAAAAACAATGGAAATCGGATATTGGCTTGGCGAAGATTATTGGGGGCGCGGGATCATGACAGAGGCGGTCGGAGTGATAACGAAATACGGTTTTTCATCATTCGATTGCCTGCGCATATATGCCGATGTCTTTGATTGGAATCCTGCATCGGCGCGTGTGCTGGAAAAAAATAATTATCTGTTCGAAGGGCGATTCAAAAAAGGTTTCGTCAAGGATGGCGCTGTCGGCGATTTGTTGATGTATGCCGTTACCGTGTAAGACATTCCCTCCGTTATTCTGAAGGTCCGCGGAGGAGTATTTCACCATTCAATGTTCATGAGAAGGCAATGGAAAACGAATATCTCGTCACCACCGTCGCATTTATCGTCACAGGATTCCTGTTTATCGGGATGGCAATACCGCTGATACATCGAAAAATTCCGCCGAATTCGTTTTACGGATTCCGGGTTGCCGAAACTCTTGCAGACAAGAAACTGTGGTACGATGTGAACGAATATTCTGCACGTCTGCTCAGAAATTTCGGCATTCATATTCTTGCGGCAGTCCCGCTGTTGCTGCAGATGGATATCACTCCGGCGATGTATACGATGATCCTGACCGGCTTTACTCTTATCGGAACAATTGTGCTGATCATTCTTTCTTTCAGATATCTCCGTTCGGTGAAAAAACGATGACCCCTTGGAAAACGCTTTCCCGTACAACCATTCTCGACCACAGCAAATGGCTCAAGGTGGAGGATCATACCATCCGGCTGCCGGACGGCACCATCGTGGATCATTGGTGTTGGATTATCTCTCCGGAATATGTCAATGTCGTGGTGCAGGATACCGGCGGAAATTATGTTTGTTTCCGGCAGACAAAGTATGCGGCAGACGGAGTTTCTCTGGCTCCCGTCGGAGGATATCTTGAACCGGGCGAGGATCCGTTGACTTGCGCCAAACGGGAACTGCGCGAAGAACTCGGATACGAAGCGGAGGAATGGATTCCGTTGGGACGTTTTCCGTGCGACGGAAATCATGGCAACGGTGTTGCCAATCTCTTTCTTGCCAGACGCGCGAGGAAGGTGGGAGAAATAATTGCGGATGATCTGGAAGAACAGGAAATTTTGTTTCTGGATCGGAATGAGCTGCAGCAATCGCTCCTTCGCGGCGAATTTAAAGTTCTCTCGTGGACCACTGCAGTTGCACTTTCGCTGGTGCATCAATGACAATACGAACAGCGATATCGATCCTGCTTGCCGCTTTGCTGCTTTCATGTGCACACCGACCCGACCGGGACGAATCGGGAACGACGGATCTCGTTGACGAAGGATTGTTTACCGGAAGCATCGAAGGTCCAGCGGTGGACGGACGCGGAAATTTATTCGCCGTCAATTTCGGACGCAACGGCACCATCGGGCGAGTCAACGCGAAGGGAGACGCCGAGCTCTTCCTTCTTCTCCCCGAAGGAAGCGTCGCCAACAGCATCGTCTTCACTAAAACCGGAACAATGCTGCTTGCAGATTATACCATGCATAATATTCTCGCCGCTGATACCGCTGCCCGCACTGTAACGGTGTTTTCACACAACGGAAAATTCAATCAACCGAACGATCTCTGCCTTTCTGACCGCGGACAGTTATTTGCCTCCGATCCGCACTGGAAAACAGGGAGCGGAAAGTTATGGCGGATTGATCCGGACGGATCGTCTCACCTGCTGGAGGATTCCATGGGAACGACCAACGGCATCACTTTGAGTCCCGACGAAAGCGTTCTCTACGTGAACGAAAGCATTCAGCGGAAGGTCTGGAAATATTCGCTCCACGCTTCGGGGAGCATCTCGCGCAAAACACTCTTTCACTCGTTTGACGATTTTGGTATGGACGGAATGAAGTGCGACGCGGAAGGAAATCTGTACGTTACCCGGTACGGAAAGGGGACAATCGCCGTTCTTTCACCGGAGGGCGCGCTGCTTCGGGAGATTGCACTGAAGGGAAAAAAATGCAGCAATCTTGTCTTCGGCGGAGCGGACGGACGAACCGTCTTCGTGACCATGCAGGATCGCAAAACCATTGAATATTTCCGAAACGATATTCCGGGAAAAGGATTTTAGATGAAATTAATTGTGTGCGCGTTATTATTTTCCGCAACACTTTCTGCACAGCCGTTCCGTACATTCGTCCGCCTTTTGGAGCAGCAGCCGGTCGAACGGAGGCAGGCGGTTGTGGAACGATACTTGAACAGTCAAAAAACTTCGCCGATTATCGAGCAGGATACGCTTGCCCATGTCGTTCTGTACGGAAAAGCTGATTCGGTGTTTCTCATCGGCACACTCCAGCGGTGGAAAGATCCCGTGAGGATGGAACAGCTGCCGTGCGGACAATATTCGTTGTTTTACACGACGGTGATCGCCCCTCCGGATGCCCGGCTCGATTATCAGCTGATCATCGACGGCAATTATAAGACCGATCCTCAGAATCCCCGGATTACTCCGAGCGGATATGGTCCTCATTCCGAAATACGGATGCCGTTGTTCGCCGAATCGCCGTATCGAACATATAATCCGCAAGTCCCCCGCGGCCGCATCGATTCATTCGCATCGTCGATTCATATTCCTCCGCCGCTGAACAAGTTTCTTCCTGCGGCCCGAACAATCAAAGTGTACCTTCCTCCCGGATATGATACACTCTCCCGGTTATCAACGGTTTATGTCCATGATGGAGACGATGCAATCAATTTCGCCGAATTGCCGGTCATTATCGATAATCTGATTGCGGCGGAGCAAATTTCGCCTATTATTGCCGTCTTCATTCCCCCCGTGGAGCGGTCGAAAGAATATGCGGGCGAATCGATTGATCAATTCGTAAAGTTTCTTGCGGACCTGCTGGTTCCGCACATTGACCAGCGGTACAAAACGGAGCGCTCGTCGTTGCGTCGAGGGATGATGGGAATTTCCAACGGCGGACATATTTCTCTCTATACTGTGTTCAACCGTCCGGACGTATTTCAGATGGCGGCCGGTCAATCATCTACCATCACACCGCTCCTCCGCACCGTCACGCAGCGGCAGGCGGAGAACAACGCCATCTCGCCGCTGATGAGAATTTATCTCGACTGCGGCCGGTATGACATTCGCGATGTTCATCCGACGTACGGACCGATTGATTTTCTGGAATTAAATAAATCATACAGCGATCTTCTTGTATCGCTCCGTATTCCGCATTACTATAAAGAATTTAATGACGGACATGAGTGGGCCAATTGGCGGGAACGCATGCCGGACATTCTCACATATTTTTTTGGAACCCATCGATGACAGGACTGACCGAACGAAAGCGGAATTTATTGAACGCACAAAAGAATGCCGAACAATTGTTCCGCGCAATTGAAACACGAGATCTGATCGTGCCGGACAAATCCGAAAAAGTATTGAACGACGAAGTATATGAACTTGCCTTTGAGATGTTCGGCATCCGTAAATACTGGCATAAACGGATCGTGCGCGCCGGAAAAAACACGCTTCTCCCCTACAAGGAAAATCCCCCGGATCTTATCATCCGGCAGGATGACATTCTCTTTTTCGATTTCGGTCCGGTGTTTGAGGAGTGGGAAGCGGATTTCGGCAGGACCTATGTTCTCGGCAACGATGAGCAAAAAAAGAAACTAGCGTCGGACATCGAAAGCGCCTGGTATGACGGAAAAAAATATTACGATGCAACACCCTCGCTGACCGGCGCGGAGTTCTACCGGTACATCACATCTCTTGCAGAACGGTACGGTTGGGAGTTCGGCAACATTCACTGCGGACATCTGATCGGTAATTTTCCCCATGAAATCATTCAGGGGGAAGAGGAACATAATTATCTCCACCCGAACAATCACATCAAACTCAGCGATCCTGATGCTGACGGAAACCCGCGCGATTGGATTCTGGAAATTCACTTCATCACCAAAGAACGCACGTTCGGCGGGTTTTTTGAGCAGTTACTCTCCGTCTGAAATAATACTTAAAAAAAATCCTTGCGTCATGCAACTTTTATCGTAATATTACGATAAAAGAAAATGTCATGGGAACATCAAAAAAAGAAGAATTCTCTCAGCAGCAAAACCGTCTTGCAGGGTACGCCAAAGCACTTGCCCATCCCGCGCGGGTTGCCATCGTGGAGTATCTCTCGAAAACAAGAGCGTGCATGTGCGGCGATATTGTGGACGAACTCCCCTTGTCACAATCCACTGTCTCCCAGCATTTGAAGGAATTGAAGAATGCAGGACTTATCAAGGGAGAAATTGAAGGAACGTCCGTCTGCTATTGCCTCGACGAACGGGGTTGGAACGACATGCAGTCGATGCTGGGAGGATTTCTGATGACGATGAAAAAGTGCTGTTGAAATGTTTCACGTTTGCACACATACTAAAAAGGAGAACGTCATGAACATCAATGAAGAAAAAGAGCCATGCTGCGGCACCGATTGCTGCGGATCTTCAAAAGGAGGAAAATACAATGTCCACGGATCTTGAATTAAAAGAAATTGTCAGGCAAAAATACGGCGAGATAGCCCTGCAAAGCAAAGAGCAGAATGAAACGTCATGCTGCGGGAGCAGCTGCGGCTGCTCCCCTTCCGATACATCCGTCATGGCTGAAGATTATTCCAATCTGTCAGGATATGTCGCGGATGCAGACCTCGGTCTGGGTTGCGGTCTTCCGACCGAGTTTGCACGCATGAAAGAGGGAGACACTGTTGTCGATCTCGGTTCGGGTGCGGGCAACGATGCGTTTATCGCCCTCTCCGTTGTAGGATCATCGGGCTCGGTGATCGGAATTGATATGACGGAAGCAATGATCGAGAAGGCGAAAAAAAATGCCGCCGCACTCGGCGTCACCAATGTGGATTTTCGTCTCGGCGACATCGAACAGATGCCGGTCAGCGACAACACAGCCGATGTGGTGGTCAGCAACTGCGTCATGAATTTGGTGCCGGACAAACGGAAGGCGTTTGCCGAGACGTTTCGCATCCTGAAACCGGGCGGACATTTTTCCATTTCCGATATCGTGCTTGTCGGCGATCTTCCGGAAGGATTGAAAAATGACGCCGCGCTCTACGCCGGCTGCGTTTCAGGCGCAATCCAAAAGGAAGAGTATCTGTCGATTATCCGCTCCGCGGGATTTGTCCGGCTGACCGTGCAAAAAGAACGTCTGATTACGCTTCCGCAGGATTTACTTACAAGCTATCTTTCGTCGGAACAATTGAAGGAATTCAAGGAAAAAGAGATCGGTATTTTCAGCATCACCGTGTACGGCGAAAAGCCCTGAACAACAATCCCGCTTTTATTATGACAAAACGCATATTAATACTTTGCACAGGAAATTCCTGCAGGTCGCAAATGGCCGAAGGATTTTTAAAATCGTTCGATCCGTCGCTTCAGGTGTTTTCTGCAGGAACCAAAGCGGCATCGTTCGTTCATCCGAAGGCGGTGGCGGTGATGAAGGAAATCGGCATTGACCTGAGCCAACAGTATCCGAAAAATGTCGACTTGTTTCTGTCGGAGACATTCGATTATGTGATCACGGTCTGCGACAATGCAAAAGATAGCTGTCCGGTATTTCACGGAACTGTCGGCCGCATGTTGCACATCGGATTTGATGATCCGGCGGAAGCGGTTGGGACCGAAGAGGAAATTCTCTCGGTCTTCAGGCGCGTAAGGGACGAAATCCGCGACGGCTTTCAAACCTTTTATCAATCCATCCGATGATCAAACAAACACAACAACTATCATTTCTCGACCGGTTTCTCACGCTGTGGATTTTCACCGCAATGTCCGCCGGCGTTCTTGCCGGATTTTTCTCGCCCAGCATTGTTCAGGTGTGGGATTCGATGACCAGTGGGACGACCAATCTTCCGATTGCCGCCGGCCTTATTCTGATGATGTATCCGCCGCTTGCCAAGGTAAAATATGAAGAACTGGGAGATGTCTTCTCAAACAAAAAGATTCTTCTCCTCTCACTGTTCCAAAACTGGCTCATCGGTCCTGTGCTGATGTTCATTCTGGCAGTGGTGTTTCTTCAGGGGTATCCTGAATATATGGCGGGATTGATCATGATCGGTCTCGCCCGCTGTATTGCAATGGTCATTGTCTGGAATGAGCTGGCCGGCGGGGACACCGAATATGCCGCGGGTCTCGTTGCATTCAATTCCATTTTTCAGGTTCTTTTTTTTCCGGTGTACGCATATTTCTTTTTGACTCTGGTTCCCTCGTGGCTCGGCATGAGGACGTTTGCGGTCGACATCACCATGGGTCAAATAGCGGAATCTGTTTTTATCTATCTCGGCATTCCGTTTATCGCGGGTATGGTCACCCGGATGACGCTGAGGAAGCTTAAAGGAAATGAATGGTATGCGAAACGATTCATTCCTGCGATTTCTCCGGTTACGCTGATTGCGCTGCTCTTTACGGTCTTCGTAATGTTTTCGATGAAGGGTGAATACATCGTCAAAATTCCCGGCGATGTTTTCCGTATCGCCGTTCCTCTGGTGCTCTATTTTTTACTGATGTTTGCTCTCTCCTTTTATCTCGGCAGAAAAAGCGGTGCGGATTATTCGCGGACGGCAACCCTTTCGTTCACTGCGGCGAGCAATAATTTCGAACTTGCCATTGCGGTGGCAATTGCTGTCTTCGGCATCCAATCGGGCGTCGCATTCGCAGCTGTGATCGGTCCGCTGGTGGAAGTGCCGGTGCTCATCGGTCTCGTAAGTGTTTCGTTATGGCTGCAGAAAAAATTCTTTCCTCTTTCCGCTTAAGTTGACTATTTTATCAATAAAAGGATTTGCGGATATGACAACAATGTACCGACCATTGTGCCTGCTTATTGGAGCGCTGGTGTTCGCCGGCTGTTCCTCTTCACCAACACTCACCCGTGCGGAGATCGAACGGGAAATAATCACCGTCGACCAGTGGGGAGGTACTCCCGCCGTTGATTCGCTCGCCCGAAAGCATTCGATCACTCGCATCACACTGCACCATCAAGGTGAGCCCTTTCCACACGGCAAGGATCCGCAGCAATACCTGCGCAACCTGCAGTCGTGGTCCCGCCGCGAAAAGAAATGGATTGATATTCCCTATCATTATGTAATCGACCTGGATGGCAGGATCTATGAGGGAAGAAACATCAACTACGCCGGTGATACCAATACCGAATATGATCCGTCGGGTCATGCCCTGATTGAGGTTGTCGGAAATTTCGAAGAGGTGAAACCGAATCAGCAGCAACTGGACGCCGTAGTGAGAACTATGACGATGCTGTCGCTGAAATACGGCGTCCCGGTTGATTCCATCCGGGGACATAAAGATTACTCCGCAATGACTCTCTGTCCCGGAGCGAACCTCTATCAATACCTGCAGAACGGATACTTTCACCGGGAGGTAAAAGCCCGCATCACAGCATTACAACGACCCTCATAAAGAATTATTCATTTAGAAATTCCGACTTTTTTCCGTATCTTTATAAAGTCAATTGAACGTCCCGCACGCAATTCGGGACGTTTTTTATTATAGGTTCACTTTACAGCCGGCCCGCAGGGCTTGGAATCAGAGAAAAACAATGTTCAAACAGAGCAATATCCGCAATATCGCCATTATCGCGCACGTCGATCACGGCAAAACAACACTGGTCGATCAATTACTGAGGCAGACCGGAACATTCCGCGACAATCAGCAGGTGGAAACCCGCGTTATGGATTCCAACGCACAGGAAAAAGAACGCGGCATCACCATTCTTGCGAAAAACACTTCCGTCTTTTACACGGACAAGACGACGAAGGAAAAATATAAAATCAACATCGTGGATACTCCCGGCCACTCCGATTTTGCCGGCGAGGTGGAGCGGACATTGAAAATGGTGGACGGCGTGCTCCTGCTGGTGGATGCTTCCGAAGGACCGCTGCCGGGAACAAAGTTCGTGCTGAAAAAATCTCTCGACCTGAACCTGCAGCCGATCGTCGTCATCAACAAGATCGACCGGAAGGACGCCCGTGCACATGAAGTGCTCGATGAAGTGTTTGAATTGTTTCTTTCGCTCGGAGCAAATGATCAGCAGCTTGACTTCCCGACCATCTACGCCATTTCAAAGCAAGGTATTGCACAGCGGGAGCTTGAAGAAAAAGGAACCTCGCTTGAACCGTTATTCGATTCGATTGTTGCAAAGGTTCCTCCGCCGAAGGGCGAGCTGAACGAGCCGTTTCAAATGCTGGTGACGACCATTGATTACAATGATTACCTCGGACGACTCGGCATCGGCAAAGTGCACCGCGGCATCATCAAGCTCGGCGGACAGATGGAAGTGATTCACCGCGACGGATCGAAAGAGGATGCGCGCGTGACAAAAATTTATACGTTTGAAGGATTGAAGCGGATTGAAGTGAACGAATCGAGCGTGGGAGACATAATCGCCATCGCGGGAATGGAAGATGTTGATATCGGCGAAACAATTGTCGATGCCGCCGATCCGACGCCGCTGCCGTTTGTCGCCATCGAAGAGCCGACGCTCTCCATGAACTTTGTCGTCAACAACTCGCCGTTTGCCGGACTGGACGGAAAGTATGTGACCACCAGAAATTTACAGGAACGCCTCATGAAAGAACTCCGGTCAAACGTGAGTTTGCAGGTGGAACTGACCGATTCACCCGATGTCTTCAAGGTGAGCGGGCGCGGAGAACTTCATCTCGGCGTGCTGATTGAAAACATGCGCCGGGAAGGATACGAGCTGCAGGTTTCCCGTCCGCAGGTGATTTTCAAACGGATCGACGACGTGCTCTGCGAACCGATCGAACATGTCATCATCGACGTTCCTGATGAATTTACCGGTACGGTCATCGAAAATCTCGGAAAGCGCAAAGGAGAAATGAAAAATATGATTTCCTCCAGCGGCAACACACGGCTGGAGTTCTTCGTTCCTGCGCGCGGACTGATAGGATTCAGAAACGAATTTATGACGCAGACAAAAGGAACCGGCATTCTTCATCACAATTTCCACGGTTACGAACCGTTTAAGGGCGAATTGTCGCACCGCACGCGCGGCGCACTGGTGTCGCTGGAAACCGGTGAAGCGGTGGCATACGGCATGTTCAAACTGCAGGAACGTTCGACGTTCTTCATCGAACCGCAGACCAAAGTCTATGCCGGCATGATCGTCGGAGAGAATTCCCGCGAAGGAGATATGACCGTCAACGTCTGCAAAGCAAAACAGTTGACGAATATGCGCGCTTCGGGATCCGACGAGGCAGTTCGCCTTGAACCGCCGCTGTTGATGACGCTGGAACAGGCCATCGAGTGGATCGGCGACGACGAGTATGTTGAAGTAACACCGAACGCCATTCGTCTGCGGAAGAAATATCTTGATCACAACGAACGCAACAGGATGTCCAAGAAGAAAAACACGATAGAAGAATAACGCCATTGATTCACAAAAACCTGATCCTTGTCGTTCCAACCGAGTATAATTGGGTGTTACAGGGTGCGCGAGGAAACCGAGAAAATAAAAAATCCTGCTTCGGCGGGATTTTTTTTGATCCCATTTGGATTGTCTGCGTATTGATCATTGTAGTTCCATGCATTTCCGCGTATCTTTCTCCATGGAATTGAACTTTCCGAATATCCTCATTATGATTGCTGCGGCGCAGGGTCTTCTGCTGGCGCTTCTTATCTTTCAGAAGCATCGTGCGCTTTTTGCCAACCGCTATCTTGCCCTGCTGATGCTCAGTTACATGGCGGTACTAATCCATTTGCTGCTTCAGGATACAGGACTCTACATTTCATTTCCGTTCCTTTTTCTTATCAGCGGATTTGCACTTGCAGCCATTCCGCTCCATTATTTGTATACTCGCCATCTTATCTATCGTTCAGAGAAATTTAATGCCGCCGAGATAGTACATTACGCTCCATTCATTCTCTTTGAATGTACGCTCTTCATTTCAATCCTGACGGGACAAATGGATTTTACCCTGGCGGGTGAAGTCAGTGCAACCGAAACGCCGGTCATTCTGCGCGTCTATAACATTGCCGTGATTGTGCTCGGACTTTCCTACTTCGGATTGAGTCTAAAAATGATCCGGCGGTACAACAGCCATGTAAAAGATGTCGTATCCTCCATCGAGTCAGTGCGGTTGAACTGGCTGAGGAATATCACGCTGATGGGATTCGGCGCCATTTCACTTTTTTGTATTGAGGAGTTCTTCCTTGTACAGGGCGTCAACTTAACGAATTTCATCCTTTCCTCCGTCGGATTTGCTCTGTACGTCTATAGCATGGGATATCTCGGGTTGTTGAAATCCGAGATCTTTGCAGACCGTATGGTGGAAAAGGCAATGAAAACAGTTGAAGAAATTGAAACGACACACGATAGAAATAATACCGTAAAATATGAACGGTCCGGTCTCTCTAATGATACAGCGGAGCACTATGTACGGTCGTTGCTTACCGTCATGCACGAGAAAAAGATCTACCGAAACAGCGCTCTGACGCTGACGGAACTTTCCGAGGCACTTTCTGTGTCGCCGCACAATCTTTCCGAAGTGATCAATACAAAGCTGAAGAAGAATTTCTATGATTTTGTAAACGGCTACCGTCTGGAAGAAGTGAAACGGGATCTGGCCGATCCCGCAAAACAGCACCTGAAGATCCTTTCCATTGCCTTCGACGCCGGATTTAATTCCAAGGCAACCTTCAATACGCTCTTCAAAGAACAGACCGGAATGACGCCGTCTGAATACCGCAATACCGCCGTAAAATAGTCTGCCATTTTAAGATGTTCTATGTTTTGACACCCTCCTCCTCTTCTGCTAACACATCTTTATTCTGCAGCGTCAATCTGACCAATTCTCTCAAAAGTGTAGATTCATTTTTCCAAATACACAAAGAAAGATTTTAAGAACCTCTAAACCCTCAGCTGTGATAAGATCCGGACGCCGTTCAATACTGATGATAACCAGAGTTATACCGATCATTCGACTGCAACGGAGATCTCGATCTTTTTCTTCCGGACCGTTCGGCGGCGGACATCTATCTTTGCCGTATGACTGCCAATGGATTGGCACGGTTGCAAAAAAATGTTGGCGAAATATATTTTTCAAGTCACACTTATTTACCCCCGTTCACCCCAATCGGATTGAACCTTAAAACTGGGTTCAATCCCATCGGTAAAAGCGAATTCCCCTCGAGTTCCGCGTAAATTTGTGGTGTTATCAATTTCGATTCTAACCGCAATCATCCCGGAGCACAAATGAAACATTTTTTTCTCTCAATCATGGCGATTATATTTTTTGTTTATCCTGCGCTGAATTCCCAGCAGTTGACGGGAACAATCGAAGGTTCGGCAATTGATCAATCTACCCAAAACCCACTTATTGGCGTCAATATCATTGTATTGAACACATCATTAGGCGCCGTCACGGACACGGATGGAAAATTCATTATCAGCAACATTCCCGTTGGGAATTATTCAGTGCAGTTCCGCATGGTTGGTTACTCTGTTTTCACGAAGACGGATATCATCGTCCGTTCGCAGCGGATCACAACACTCACCGGAGAGTTGTCGGAACAGATCATAGAATCCGAACAGGTGGTAGTCACGGCAGGATATTTCCGGCAGAATGATGTGCAGCCGCTCAGTATCACCGCCTTGAGCGCCGAAGAGATCCGCCGTGCTCCGGGGTCCGGCGGAGATATCAGCCGGGTGATCATGGGTCTGCCGAGTCTGGCAAAGGTGAACGATCAATCCAACAGTCTTATCGTACGCGGCGGGAGTCCGCTGGAGAACGCATTCTATCTGGACGGCATCGAAATACCGAATATCAATCATTTCCCGACGCAGGGTGCAACCGGAGGACCGATCGGCATGGTGAATGTGGATCTGATCGACGAAGTAAACTTCTATACCGGCGGATTTTCTGCGGCGTACGGTGATAAGATGTCCTCCATTCTGGATCTGAAATTACGGGAAGGGAACCGGAACAATTTTGACGGACAGATCGATTTCAATATTGCCGGATTCGGCGGAGTGGCCGAAGGACCGCTCGGTGAACACGGATCTTACCTATTGTCTCTCCGCCGAAGTTATCTGGATGTTTTAGTGGATATGATTGACATCGGCACCTCCGTGGCGCCGCGGTACGGAGACGCACAGGCCAAGATTGTCTTCGATCTTTCGCCGGAACATCGGGTAAGTCTTGTAACTTTACACGGGGATGATCATAACAATCCTTCCCGCAGCGTGGCCGAAGAGAATGATATGCTCTATTATGGCAATCAGGATATCAATCAAAATGCCGGAGGTATCACTTGGAGAGCGTTATGGAACAGCGGATTCTACTCGATGACGACCGTAGGAGTGCAGACAATAACCGCTCGGGAAGATTATTTTGAAACGAACAGCGGCGCATCACTGGTAAGGAACAGATCAACCGAAGGATCCGCTGCACTCCGCAATTCACAGCATCTTCGGTTATCGGAAATGCATTCGCTGGAGTTCGGTGCAGAATTCAAACAGTTGTTCGTCTCCTTTGACAATTCATTCGGAGCATATACAGGAGCACTGGGAGATTCCATTGCCGCTGCGGTGCTGCGCAACAAACTGAGCGAGATGAAACTCGGCGCATACTTTACCTACATCGTCCATCCCCTGCGGGGATTAACCGCCACGGTCGGTGCACGGACAGATTACTTCGGCTATAATGACCAACTGACGGTCTCTCCGCGCATATCACTCTCCTTTCAATTAAATGAGTTAACCTCGTTCAAGCTTGCGTCGGGAATGTACTATCAAAATATGCCCGTGGTCCTGCTTGCTCAGAATGCTTCCAATGCAAGTCTCCGTGATCCGTATGCAGTTCACTATATTGCCGGCGCCGATCATCTGCTGACCGAAGATACCAAGCTGAGCGTGGAGATCTATCAGAAAGAATATTATGATTTTCCTGTCGATCCTTCCGATCCGGCGCTCTTCCTAGTGGACGAGGTCTTCTACCGTAATGGTCTCTATTTTAATCACGGAGCGCTGACAAGTAACGGAAAGGCACGCTCACGCGGAATCGAACTGACGCTGCAGAAGAAGCTTGCACGGGATTTTTACGGTATTGCGAGCGCGACATTCTTCCGGACAGAGTATAAAGGCGCGGACGATGTATGGCGAAACCGTGTTTTCGATAACAGGGTGATTGTAAGTGCAGAAGGTGGGTATAAACCGAATGTAGAATGGGAATTCAGCGCGCGGTGGATCTATGCCGGCGGTACGCCGTACACCCCGCTCGACCGTGGACGGTCGGCACAATTACAGCGGGGCGTATTTGACGGAACAAAGATCAACGGCGAGCGGTATCCAGCCTATCATTCCATGAATGTCCGGTTCGACAAACGCTTCCATTTTTCCGGTTCGAACCTGGTCCTGTATCTCAGCGCATGGAATGTGTATAACAGGAAAAATGTGGCGGCGTATTTTTGGAATCAGAAGGAGAATACGGAGGATACGCTTTACCAGTGGAATTTTCTGCCCATTTTCGGAGTGGAATATGAACTCTGATCTCAGGGAAACCGGTATCCGCCTCGCAGAGCGCCACAGGTTCTGCACTATCCGTACGCTAGTGCAATTCGAAAATTCAGAATTGCATCGTACCGAAGATCCTGTTGCGGGAGGCGTGGAGCGTCTGCGATGGCTGATGGAAAAGAAATGAATATCAGTTTGACGCGATGGTGATCGTTCGCTCCGAACCGGTCTCGACATTCATCGAGACGTTCTTTGGATGCGGACGATAAATCCGGACGTCCAATAAGAAATCAACGGCTGACGCATAAGCATCAATTTCATCAGTTGACACTTGTCATTCCGGCGGAGTTCCATTCCGCCGGATTTTTTTTCCTCCTTCGCGGCGCAATTGATTCTTCATTCGATAATTAATACCTTCTGAAGCATCGCTAACTCCCAAGGAGGAACTATGCACGAAGTGAAAAATGTCGGACATTCCGACAGCATCATCAGAATAATTCTCGGCGTGCTCTGTGTCGGATTAATCGGTTATCATTTTCTTGTTGAATCAATCCTGCCGGTCTATAATATTATCATTGTTATCATTCTAATTCCCTATTTTTTAAAAACCGGAACGACGAAAGTCTGTCCGATCATGAAGGCGATGGATGTTTCCACCGTTGCCAAGAAAGAGTCAAACAAATAATTATGCGACGGACCGTATTGTACATCGCCGCATCACTTGATGGTTTCATTGCCGACAAAAGCCACGGACTCGACTGGCTGACGTCGTACAGCGGCAATTACGGATACAATGAGTTTTTAACCACGGTGGATGTTGCGATCAGCGGGAGAAAAACGTACGACGCCGTTGTCGCAATGGGCGTGAAAGATCCGTATCCCGGGATCGATTATTACATTCTCACCTCCGCCCCCGAACAGTTTGCATCGTCAGAGAAAATCATTTATACCAAACGTTCACCCCGTGAATTGATCGGAGCGTTGAAGGAACAAAAAGGGAAAAACATCTACCTTGTCGGCGGCGGCAAGCTCATCTCCGAATTTCTTGAGCATGACCTGATCGACGACATCATCCTGTTCATCGTTCCTGTCATTCTCGGCGGCGGCATTCCGCTCTTTCCCGGTGTTTCCCATCCGGTCCGCTTTGCCACAGAATCGGCAAAACAGTATCCCGACGGAATGATCGAATTACGGCTGAAGCGCGCCTGACAGATCACTACAATCAAGAGAAAGGATTGACATTGCAATCCTCGGCACTCACTCCTCAGAAATATATTGCGTCTCTTCCGCCGGACAGAAAAAAGGCGATGTCCCGTCTTCGAACCGCGATCCGTAAAAATCTTCCCGGCGGATTTACCGAAACGATGAGTTACGGAATGATCGGCTACGTTGTCCCCCACTCTCTCTACAAAGAAGGATACCATTGCGACCCATCGCTGCCTCTTCCTTTCATGAGTATCGCCTCACAAAAACATTTTATTGCGATCTACCATATGGGAATGTATGCCGATAAGAAGCTGTTGGACTGGTTTACGAAGGAATATGCACAACGCATATCGTCAAAACCGGATATGGGAAAAAGCTGCCTCCGTTTTAAAAAAATTGATTCCATCCCGTATGATCTCATCGGCATGCTGGCGAAGAAAATGAGCGTGCGGCAATGGATTTCGCTGTACGAAGAGCGGATAAAGCGGTAGAATGCTGTTCTTTGCACTTCAAAAGCACTCTTCTCCGGAAATGCTATAGTATTGATCGATCAAACCGTTATACATGATTGCGTTGCTGCATTGAACATTTCCCCGAGCGGTGATGTTGAACTATACAACGGGGATCATTCTTGTCGTAATCATCATCGACGCATCATCCGTACTTCATCTCTTCAGCATGAGAATTATGAAAATATTATTAACCGGCGCAACGGGATACATTGGAAAACGGCTGCTTCCTCCTCTGATTGAACGCGGTCATGAGGTTATTTGCTGCGTTCGGGATGCGGGAAGATTTCCGACCGAAGGAATTTATTCTCACCCGAATGTTTCGGTATATGAGGTTGATTTTCTTGAACGAACATCCCCCTCATCGATGCTGAAGAATATTGATGCCGCATATTATTTAATTCACTCCATGAGCTCCAACGTGAAAAATTTTGAGGCAATGGAGGAAACCACCGCCGCAAACTTTCTTGCGCTGGTACAAGAAACGTCAATTAAACAGATCATTTATCTTGGCGGCATTACCAATGAGGAGATGTTATCCAGACATCTGGCTTCAAGAAAAAATGTGGAAACGGTCTTATCAAAAAGCGGTATTCCGTTAACGTCAGTAAAAGCCGGCATCATCGTCGGATCCGGCAGCGCATCCTTTGAAATCATCCGCGATTTGGTTGAAAAACTTCCGGTGATGATTACTCCCCGCTGGCTCACAACAAAACATCAGCCGATTGCCATCCGGAATATTCTCGAATATCTTACCGGCGTGCTGATGAAACCGGAAGCAATGAACCGTTCATTTGATGTCGGCGGACCGGATATACTTACCTACAAGGAAATGCTGCTGCAATTTGCCGAAGTCCGCGGATTGAAGCGCTACATCTTCACCGTGCCGGTCATGACTCCCCGGCTCTCCTCCTACTGGCTTTATTTCGTCACCTCTACATCGTATATGCTGGCAATTAACCTTGTGAACAGCATGAAGGTTGAGGTAGTTGCGAAGGATAGAGAACTCGAAGCAATGCTCGGCATTTCTCCCATTTCATACAAACAGGCGGTGTCGCTCGCATTTCAAAAGATAGAACGGAACAACGTTATTTCAAGCTGGAAGGATTCATTGGTCTCCAGCAACGGCGATACGGCATTGTTGGATCACATCAACGTCCCGTCCGAAGGATGTTTTGTGGACAAGCGGGAGAAACTGATCACATCTTCAGTTGAGGACGTGCTGGAAAATATCTGGTCGATAGGCGGAGAGCGTGGCTGGTATTACGGCGACTGGCTCTGGAATATCCGCGGGTTTATCGACAAGATGGCGGGCGGAGTCGGGTTACGACGGGGCAGAACCAATGCCAGCACGATTCATGCGGGCGATACGCTTGACTTCTGGAGAGTGCTGGCTGCAGACAAACGCTCGAAGCGGCTGTTGCTCTATGCAGAGATGAAGCTTCCCGGCGAGGCGTGGCTCGAATTCAGCATCAGCGACAACAACGTGCTTCATCAAACGGCGACGTTCCGGCCCCGCGGCATTCTCGGCCGGCTTTATTGGTACGCCGTTCTTCCGTTTCACGCATTCATCTTTAACGGCATGCTTTCGAGCATTGTAAAGGGAAAATAAACCCGCCTACAATGCAAACGTATCAAGCCGCTCCGGAATATCGATCTTCTTGAATTTCTTTTCGGCTAACGCTGCCGACAATTTCTCGGCCTGATCAAGATCGCCATGCACCAAAAAAATATACTTCAGCACCGAAGGATCAAAGTTGCCGACGTAATCCAGCAGTTCATTCTTGTCTGCATGTGCACTGAACGAATTCATCACGACCACTTCCGCGAGCAATTTCATTGCCTCACCGAATATGGATACTTCCGGATGACGCTCCACGATTTTTCGGCCGAGCGTATGTTCGGCCTGATAACCGACAATCATCACCGTGTTGTTCGGATTCTCGATATTGTTATAGAGGTGGTGCACAATGCGTCCCGCCTCGCACATTCCGGAGGCGGAAATGATCATGCATGCTCCTTTCCGGTCGTTCAGTGCTTTCGATTCGTCCACATTGCGGATATAATGAAGCCGGTCAAATCCGAACAGATCGTCGTCCCTTTTCAGAATGCTTGTCGCTTTTTCGTCGAAACATTCGGGATGACGCCGGAATATTTCCGTGGCATTCGTCGACAGCGGACTGTCCACAAACACCGGAATATCCGGAAGCTTTCCCTGATTTTTCAGATTGTTCAATTTATAAACGATGTCCTGCGTGCGTCCCACACTGAATGACGGCACAATGATTTTGCCGCCGCGCTCCGCCGTACGGTTGACCACATCCAGAAAGATTTGTTCCGGAATTTTGTTCGGGCCTTCGTGAAACCGTCCGCCGTATGTGCTTTCACATATCAGCGCATCGACATTCCCCATGAATTCGGGTGATCGGAGTATCGGCATGTTCGGTCTGCCGACATCGCCGCTGAATCCCAGCCGTTTTATCCCACCGCCCGGCTCATCGATTGTAAGATGAACGGAAGCGGAACCGAGAATATGTCCGGCATCGAAATATTGAGCTGTAACTCCCTCCACGACTTCAAACGTTGTTCTGTATTGCACTTCCGTCAGCTGCGACAGGGTTTGCCGAACATCGTCGGACGTATAAATCGGCTCGACGGGAGGAAGCTGCCGCCGCGCATGTTTCTTCGTCATAAACTCCGCATCACGCTCCTGAATATACGCGCTGTCCATCAGCATCAGCCGGCAGAGATCCGCCGTGGCGGGAGTGCAGAATATTGTTCCGGTAAATCCCTGCTTCACAAGATTCGGAAGATTTCCGGCATGATCAATATGAGCGTGGGAAAGGACCACCGCATCGATCGCGGCGGGATCGAACGAAAAATTTTTATTGCGTTGGTATGTCTCCGCCCGTCTCCCCTGAAACATCCCGCAATCCAAAAGAAACTGTTTGTTGTTTGCGGTTACATGGTGCATTGAACCGGTAACGGTGCGGGCGGCGCCGAGAAATTGTAGTTCCATAGAAGTTTGTTGTTGATATCAATAAAACAGGGCAGAATGTTTTCCTGCCCTGTTATTATACTAAACCTATACTCGCTTATCAATTGTCCGTTACTGCTGAAATCCGACGGTCACCGCAAAACCGGACGGATTGAGTGTATATTTGTACGATCCGACCGCATCGTCGGTTGCCGTTGCAAAATACAACCTCGGTTCAACAAATACCTTCCCAAACAGAATGCGGAGAAATGCCGTTCCGAAGACATTTCCGCCGTTTTTGTTTTCGGTATTTGAGGTAAGCGAGGTTCCGCCGAGCAGTCCGCCTGAGGAATTTCCCTTATATTCCGCCGAATAGAAGTAAAAATAATATCCCCCGCCGGCGCCGGCAAAAATGCGAAGATCGGCATCTTCTACTCCCGCCAGATGGTATCCTATGCTGACATGGAGCGGCAGAAGAAGCAGAGCTTGCTGCTGCACCTGCGGTTTCGGATCGTGAAAGAAATTAAACGTCTGCTTTTGATAGAGATCGATGGCGCCGTTGACGCTGACCCCGTACTTGACAAATTCGGTTATTCCATCAACACCGAGAAACAATCCGTTATTCAGTCCTTCGCCCGGCTGATAAAATCCGAATTTTCCGCTGTAATATTGTCTGAGCTTTGATTCGTCCTTTTTTTCTGTTTCTTTTTCCTGCGATGATGCAACAGTAATGCTGAGCAGCAGGGCTGCGATAATGACTTTCATACTTCCTCTCTGTAGTGATTGAATCGCTTGTGATGCTGTAATAAACACAAATAACGCGGTACGGGGGATGATGCAGGTCAATGCGTGTGACTCAGCGCAATAATAGCATTTTTCTCGTCAACGTGCTGTTTCCAGTTCTGAGCTGATACAGATAGGTTCCGGTCGGCAGGTTGGCGCCGCTGACGGTCGCGGTATGTCGTCCCGGCGCTTTCACTCCTTCCGCTAACAGAATTGAAGTTCGTCCGAGAAGATCGTACAGCTTGAGCACAACATGCGTTTCCACCGGCAGAAAATATTCAATCGTCGTGGATGGATTGAACGGGTTGGGATAGTTTTGTTCAAGCGTAAACCGGCGTGAAAGACGATTTATAATTTTCTCACTCTCTACTGGCAATAATGCATTCAAAATTCCTGTGCTGAAGAAAATCCCGTCGACCGTTCCCGCGACGATCGTCGTATCATTCAGCAGTGCCATGGAATAAATTTTCGGCGTCGAGAGACCGGCGTTATATTGTTTCCATTCGGCGCCGCGGTTTGTTGAAAAATAAAATCCGCTGTCATGCGAGCCGGCAAAAAGAATGCCATCATGTCTGCGGACGATCGCATTGACGGTCGATGGCGGTCCGTTCGCACTCCAGGTATTTGAAACGGTGTTGTACGAAAAGATCGAGTGTGCCGCGCCTTCTGGTTGAACGTACGTTCCTGCAACAATCTCACCGTCCGCATCCGAAGCAAGCGCATACACCGGCGACACCACATCCGCCAGCTGCGACCAGAGTTTTCCATGATCAGTCGAGCGGAACACGGCGGTGCCTTTTGCGGAATACAGCGTGCTGCCGTTTACCGAAACAACTCCGCCGCCGACCGGCAATTCTATCCAGTTAGTATCGTTGAATGCCGAATAAAGAAATTTTCCAGCGGACTCAATGAAAATTTCGTTTTTCAGATTCACGGCGCGAATATCAGAATTGATTCTGTTCGACGGATGGGACGACCATGTGGTTCCATGATCGGTTGAACGGAAAATCCCCCGCGACCAGAGCGATGCAATAATCTCTCCCGACGATCTGAGAGCAAGAGTCCACGCTCCGTCCGTAAACGGTGCAATTTGCTGCCACGTTGCTCCCGTATCAAGCGAACGGAAGATTCCTTTATTATACACGGAAGAAAAGATCGTCCCGTTCTGCGCAATCACGACATTCAGCGCAGGACCGATGTTCCCCGATTGCTTCTGGTACCACAGCTGTGTTTGTGCTGACAGGGCGGCCGCAGAGAAAAGATACAATGCTATGATGCTAATTTTTTTCACAGTTGGTGAAAGGTACGACAATTGGGAAACAGAATTCCAATGGAATATTCTTAGAGTTTTGTAACGATTAATTTTTTTTTAGTGGAACAACATAACGTCCGGGCCGGTCTCTGGTAATCCATCATCTAATCGCGCGGGCAATAAATGCTTGTATAGAACCGTTCTTTCCCTTCGAGTTATCAACCGGCTTGAAATATCTCATTTTTTTAGGCGTATTCAAAGCATTTGTACCTGCGGAGTGTGGATAACTTGTGCATGGTACGGTGGAAAGGTTTCTCTTGTCTGCCCAAACGTTTTTTCGTATTTTTGTATGGAAAATCTCGACCTTTGGGGTATATTCTCCAGAGGTTTTTTTGTCACAGGGGTCTTCTTTGGGGCCCGCTGGGAAACATAAAAGAAGAATTCTGACGATGATAGAAAGCATGACCGGTTTCGGGAAAGGTGAGGCCTCCGCAAAGGGAATCACCTACACCGTAGAACTTCGCAGCGTAAACAACCGTTACCTGGAAATTTCATCACGGGCCCCCCGCACCATTGCTCAGCGGGAGAACGAGATAAAAGATATCATCCGTGCTAAGATCGCGCGGGGAAAAATTTCTCTGAATGCGAACAAAGAGAGTAAAAAAGATGGCAGCATCGCTCTTGCCGTCGACAAAAAACGCGCAAAAGAGATTTACAAAGTGCTGGAGCAACTTCGCAAGACGCTGAAGATCGAGGAAGAAGTTGAACTTGACCATCTGCTCCACTTTTCGGAAATATTTGAAGTGAAAGATGTCGAGGAAGATGAAACGGAATGGAAAGTGTTCCAGCAGGCATTGTCCAAAGCCGTTGATGGATTAAAAAAGATGAGGGAAAAAGAAGGGGCGGAACTTGCGCGGGATTCGAAGGAACGGGTGCAAAAAATCGGCAAGCTGCTGGATTCAGTGGAACGGCTCTCCAAAGAACGTATTCCCGAGGAGCGGAAACGTCTGACCGAAAAAGTGGAGCAGCTGGCGGCAGATAAAAGCGTCATTAATTACCAGCGTCTCGAACTTGAAATCGCCTTGCTGTCCGAAAAACTGGATGTGACCGAAGAGTGCGTTCGGTTCCGCAGTCACAATAAGTTTTTTCTGCAGGCGCTGCAGTCGAAAGAATCCGAAGGACGAAAATTGAATTTTCTGATTCAGGAAATGAACCGTGAAGCAAATACGATCGGTTCAAAATGCAGCGATGCGGCTATCGCACACATCGTTGTCGGAATCAAAGAAGAACTCGAAAAGATCAGAGAGCAGCTGCAGAATATTGAATAATTGTGTACCGCCGATCCCCGGATGCTGCTGTTCCGTGTGATCGCTCAGCGGACGTGCGTTCACCATGAGAACACCGAAACTTTTTGCTTTTGCATCTCCGAGCGGCGGCGGCAAAACATCCATCATCAAACCGCTCCTTGCAAAATATCCGGAACTGGAGTTTTCGGTTTCGGCGACGACCCGGGACATGCGTCCGGGCGAAACGAACGGAAAAGATTATTTCTTCATGTCGAAGGAAGAATTTGAGCGGTTGATTGCCGAAGGCGGTTTCGTTGAACATGAGTTTTTTTTTGACAATCATTACGGAACGTTGAAGCGCGAAGTGGATCGTGCATTGAATGCCGGTCATTCAATGCTTTTCGATGTTGACGTGAAAGGGGCGCTTTCCATCAAAGAGATGTACCCGAACGAAAGCGTGTTGATCTTTATCGTTCCCCCCAGCCTCGAGGTGCTCGAGCAGCGGCTGCGGAACAGAAAGACGGAGGACGAACAAAAGATTCTCGGACGTCTCCGACGGGCGAAAATGGAAATGGAAACGGGAAAGAAATTCGACGTTACCGTTGTAAACGACGATCTGCAGAGAGCATATCGGGAAGTTGAATCGATTATTTTATCACATACATCATCATAATTTACGAGAGGCAGAGCAATGTCAATTAAAACACTCGAGATTAAAAAACTCGAAGCAAAAGCGGCAAACGTGTACGAGGCGATCGTCGTCCTGTCCAAACGGTCACGGCAGATCAACGAGGAGACAAAAATGGAGTTTGCGCAGCGAATCGAAAATCTCGTGGCGCTTCCGAATGCTACCGACGATATGGATGAGGAAGTTTCCAATCCCGATCAGTTGAAAGTCAGCCTGGAATTTGAAGCGCGTCCGAAACCGACCGAAGAAGCGATCGACGAACTGATGAACGATCAGCTCCAGCATCATTACAAGGAAAAAGATCCGGAAGTAAAGAAATAATCTGAATCATGCCGGTGCGGCTGCGTGCATCCGCACGTCTCCGCATCGGCGATGTTTACCATCCTCTGTTCATGCTTGCCGGCAAAAATATCGCTCTCGGTGTCACCGGCGGAATTTCCGTCTACAAAATGTGCACCGTCGTTCGGCTTCTGAAAAAAGCCGGCGCAAACGTGCGTGTGTTAATGACGCGCTCCGCTACGGAATTCGTCACCCCGCTTACCTTTTCCACCCTTTCCCAGGAAGAAGTTGTTGTCGCTCTCTGGCCGCCGGATAAGCGTGCCTCAACCGCGCTCGGCGTAAAACACATTGATCTCGGTCTGTGGGCCGACGCGATGATGATTGCGCCGGCAACAGCCAACACCATTGCACATCTTGCCCACGGGTATGCCGAGGATGCGGTGTCATCCACCGTGCTTGCCTTACGGTGCCCGCTGATTGTTGCTCCGGCAATGGATGTCGATATGTGGGATCACCCTTCAACACAGGAAAATCTCACAACGCTTCGATCCCGCGGCTGCTTCATTGTTCCGCCGGACAGCGGCGCGCTTGCGAGCGGACTCGTCGGCATGGGACGGCTGCCGGAACCTGAATCACTGGTGGAATTTCTGCATGATGTCATAAAAAAACTTCCGCTCGACCTGAAGAAGAAAAAAATCCTGATCACGGCGGGACCGACTCACGAACCGATTGATCCCGTCCGCTTCATCGGCAACCGTTCCTCCGGAAAGATGGGATTTGCACTCGCCAATGCCGCGGCGCTGCGGGGCGCGGATGTTACGCTGATCAGCGGACCGGTGTCCATCGGAACTCCGGCTCATGTGAAACGGATCGATGTGGAAACCGCGGCGGAAATGAAGACCGCAGTGATGGCCCATGCAAAAAAACAGGATATTATCATCATGGCCGCCGCAGTGGCGGATTATGCTCCTTCCGCACGATCACGGCAGAAAATTAAAAAAGTCTCCGACCGCTTGACGATTCAACTGACCTCAACTGAAGATATTTTACAGACGCTCGGCGGAAAAAAATCAAAAAAACAGCTGTTGATAGGATTTGCGCTTGAGACGGAGAACGAACTGGTCAACGCCCGTCACAAACTGGAAAAGAAACATCTTGATATGATTATCCTGAACTCCGCGAACGACAAAGGCGCCGCGTTTGGTTCGGATACCAATATTGTCACCATCATCGGCAAAAACGGCACGGTGAGCAAATTGCCGAAAATGCAAAAGTTTGATGTAGCGGTGGAAATTCTAAACGCAATCCGGACACTGCGATGACCGGCAGCGAGATTGAAAAACTCTTGTCCGATGCCGAAGCGTTTCTCCGACAGGAACAAACAGCTTTCGGCAACATTATTTATCGGGAAAAAACGGCTGCAGGATCTGTGCCGCATCATTCCGTCCACGCAACCGAAGAGACTATGGCAGCAAAAAAAACGACACCGGCGGTTTCCGGTGAACGCGAACCGGCACAAAAAACGGGACCCTGGCAGTCTGCCGCCACGCTCTCCGATCTGAACAGTCAGATCTACACCTGCATGGACTGCGGACTCGGAGCAACGAGGAACAAATTTGTCTTCGGCGTCGGCAATCCGAATGCCGATCTTATGGTTATCGGCGAAGCGCCGGGAGCGGACGAAGATGCAAAAGGCGAACCGTTCGTCGGTCGTGCCGGTCAATTGTTGAATAAGATCCTTGAAGCAGTTAACTTTAAACGCGAGGAAGTGTTTATCGCGAATATTTTAAAGTGCCGTCCGCCGGAAAATCGCCGTCCGAATGCGGAAGAAGTGGAGCAGTGCGAACCGTATCTCTGGAAACAGATTGAACTGATCAAGCCAAAGTTTATTCTCTGTCTCGGCTTGACTGCCGCGCACACGTTATTGAAAACCGATGAATCGCTGACAAGTCTTCGCTCGTCGGTACACACCTATCACGGTGTTCCGACATTCGTCACGTATCATCCGGCGGCACTCTTGAGAAATCCGAATTGGAAACGCCCCACGTGGGAAGATGTACAGAAACTGAGAAAAATGTACGATGAATCAACCGGTTCGCGTGCCACATAGAACAATCATCCAAGCTGCACTTGTTAACTGAAAACCGACACAATGGCTGACAACACAGAGCAAACATCAGGACGCGTTCCGCCTCAGGCAATGGAAGTGGAAATGTCCGTTCTCGGAGCAATGCTGCTCGAAAAAGAAGCGATCTCCCGCGCACTCGAAATTCTTGACGAAAGCGCATTTTATAAACCGGGGCATGTCGAGATTTTCAAAGCGATTATCTCGCTCTTTGAAAAAAACGAAGCGGCGGATTCCATTACGGTGGTCGAAGAACTGCGTCGTGCGGGAAAACTGGAGAGCGTCGGAGGACCGGTATATATTGCCGATCTTACCATGCGCGTCACTTCTGCGGCCAATGTTGAATACCATGCCAAAATTGTACTAGAAAAAGCGATTCTGCGCAGTCTGATCACCACAAGCACCGAAATCACCAGCCGTGCGTTTAATGAGCAGGATGATGCTCTTGATCTGCTGGATGAGGCGGAGAACAAAATTTTTCAGATCTCCGAACGGAGAATGAAAAAATCGTTCGTGCCGATGAAGGACGCCGTCTTTGACACCATGGAAATGCTGGAAAGCATCCACGGAAAACACAGCGGCGTCACCGGTGTCCCTTCCGGTTTCACGGCGCTCGATTCAATGACGGGCGGTTTTCAGAACTCGGACATGATAATCGTTGCCGCACGACCTTCGATGGGAAAAACCGCCTTCGTGCTTTCGCTTGCGCGCAACGCGGCAATCGATCACAACAAGTCGATCGGTTTCTTTTCGCTGGAAATGTCGTCGCAGCAGCTGGTGCTGAGGCTGATTTGCGCCGAAGCGCGCGTGGATGCACAGAGCGTCCGCACGGGACGTCTTCCCGAGGAACAGTGGCGGAATCTGAGCACACGCATCGGCAAACTATACGACGCTAAAATATTCATCGATGATACACCCGCGCTTTCCATTCTTGAATTGCGAGCTAAAGCACGAAGACTCAAGGCCGAACATGACGTGAGCATGATTATCATCGACTATCTGCAGCTGATGGCGGGACCGAAGAACGCACAGAGCCGCGAACAGGAAATTTCGCAAATTTCCCGGTCATTAAAAGCACTTGCAAAAGAAATTAATATTCCTGTCGTTGCGTTGTCGCAGCTGAACCGCGCCGTCGAATCATCATCCGACAAACGGCCGATGCTTTCCAATCTCCGCGAGTCCGGTGCAATCGAACAGGATGCGGACGTTGTTCTGTTTATTCACCGTCCGGAAAAATTCGGACTCACGCGCGACGACGGTTCGTCGGCGGAAGGCATCGCGGAGATCATCATCGGTAAACAGCGAAACGGTCCGACCGGCGAAATTGAACTGGCATTCGTCAACCAGTATGCCCGTTTCGAAAACCTTGCGTTGGCGACGTTTGACGAATATGCTCCTCCCGTAGGTAACGAACCGGTATTTTAACGGTTCGGTATCGTACTATGTTATTTTCATCACCATTTTGATTTGAGGATTGTATGGATAGACGATCATTTATCACATCATCATCACTCGCACTTGCCGCTTCCTCCATTCCACCATCATTATACGGGGCGCTTATGCAGGAACTCACAGACGAGCAGATTTGTAAATCAAAATTTGAGTTTGCGCTTTCGCGTTCCCTCGCCTCCAAGCCGATCAGCGAGGTGATTGTTGAAATCGGAAAAACATTTATCGGCGTTGATTACGGCGCAAATATTTTGGACACAGACGGAAAAGAGAAACTTGTCGTGAACATGCGGGCGCTGGACTGTGTCACCTTCTATGAAAACTGCGTGTCGCTTGCCCGGTGCGTGAAGATGAAGAAAACAACCTTTGCGGAATACACGGCTCAGCTCCAGCTGATGCGGTATCGTGACGGAAAAATAGACGGCTATCCGAGCAGACTTCATTACACGACCGATTACTGGTTTCATGCGGAAAAGAAGGGACTGCTCAAAGTGGTCACCGCTGAGATCTTCGGCGAAAAGAATCTCCTTGAAATTCCGAAGCCGGTCAATTTCATGAGTACGCACCGCGAGAGTTATAAACATTTGAAAACCAATGACGAGAACCTGGCGTTAATCCGAAAGCAGGAAGATGAGATCAATGCGCGGAAAGATTTCTTCCTTCCCAAAGGCAACCTGCATATGTTCGCCGATAAGGTACATCATGGCGATTTGATCGGCATCGTGTCGAATGTTCAGGGTCTCGATATTGCACACACCGGCATTGCGGTGAAAGTGGAAGGTCAGCTTCGATTCATGCATGCTCCGAGCGCCGGGAAAAAAGTTCAGATCACGGAAGGTTCCCTGCACGACTATCTTGCAAACATCAGCAGGCAAACGGGAATCATTGTTGCGCGGGTGAACGAGGTATAATAGATTCACCGGCTCTCCATCATCAGCAAAAGACAGCGGGAGTAATGAAGAAAACCGTCCAGTTCGTATTTCTTACTTTTATTCTCCTGACGGTTGGTTTCGCTCAACGCCAGCTTCCCGTTGTTGTGTCGACACAATGGCTTTCCGAAAGGATGAACGACACCTCGGTTGTTATTCTTCATGTCGGTTACAGCAGGGCTGAGTATAAACTTGAACACATCCCGAATTCCCGTTTCCTTTGGGTCAACTCCCTCTCTCCTTCAATTCCCGATTTGTCCACCGAAATGCCGTCGATGGAAGAAGCTGCGGCTGCTCTCGGTACACTTGGCGTTACCAATGCATCATCAATCATTTTAGTCTATTCAGGTCAAACCGTCACCATCACCGCAAGGATGATGCTGGCTCTGTCATTTTTCGGATTCGGAAAACAGACCGCACTGCTTGACGGCGGAATTGAACAGTGGAAACGTGAAGGAAGACCGGTGACGGCGATGATTCCTGCCGTCCGGAAATCGTCGCCGCGATTGACAGCGGACAGTTCCGTCATTACCGATGCAGAGTGGATACGACGGAATCTTCATTCACCGAATGTTTCCATCGTGGATTCGAGAACCGAACAATTTTACCGCGGCAGCGGCGGCGGAATCCTTCGGCAGGGACATATTAAAAATGCTTCAAACGTACCGTTTGTCTCTCTGCTTGATTCATTGAACAGATTCAAATCTGTATCCGAATTGCGCGAGATTTTCACTGCAGCAAACATCCCGAATGGAAACACTGTCGTCACGTACTGCCATGTCGGACAGCAAGCATCGCTCGTCTATTGCGCGGCAAAGCTGCTCGGTTATGATGCCAAGGTATATGACGGATCGTTTGAGGATTGGAACGTTCGCGATGAGAGTTATCCCGTGGAAAAATGATACGCCGGATGTGAAGGCGGTCGATTATACCGAAGTGATTCCTTTGTTTTCAATCTTCAAAATTTCTGCCGTTGCTTTCTGTCCCTCCTGAAGAAATGCCTTCTCCATCGAACGGGCAATTGTTTCTTCATCGTTTACCGCAAAGGAAAAAACAGTAGGTCCTGCCCCGCTGATGTTAAACGACAGCGCACCGGACTCCAATGCAGCCCGTTTCACCGCATCGAATCCCGGAATCAGCGTGGATCGATATTGCTCATGGAGTTTCTCCATTGTTACATATCTCAGCGCTTCAAAGTCTCCGCTCATCAGCGTGGCAACAAGCGAAGCGGCATTTTCAATGTTGGTCACGGCATCCTCCATGGACACAAATTGCGGAAGGATTTTTCTCGCCTGTTTTGTTTTTACCTGAAAATGAGGGGAACAGGTGATAACGGAAAGGGATTGTTCTATTTTCACGCTTCTGCAATGGACAACCTTGTCGCTGTCAAAACAGTTGATTGTCAATCCGCCGAAGAACGCGGCGGAAACGTTGTCCGGATGTCCCTCGATTTCCACCGCAATATTCAGCATTGCGTCGCGGGTCAGCCCGCCGGTAAATAATTCGTTCGCCAGAAAAACTCCTCCGGCGATTGCCGCGCCGCTGCTGCCGAGTCCTCCGTACGACGGGATAGCATTGGAGAGATGAATGTGAACAGGCGGCAATGTTTTTCCCAGAATCGCCGCCGTTCGTCTCATGGCAAAATAGACAAGATTTGTTTCATCCGTTGCAATGTGATCCGTTCCTTCTCCTTCAACCGTTATCTTCGCCTGTGGTTCGTCGATCTTCTCAACCGTGATTGTGAGATAACGGTTGAGGGCGAGTCCGAGCGTATCGAATCCGGGTCCGATATTTGACGTTGAACATGGAACGGTAATTTTCATGATGCGGTATTCACTTTCATTCTTGCGGTGCGGCCGTTACAAATATTGCTGCAACGATTCCAGCGTTGCCTCCGCATCGTGCGGCGGATTTGCAAGCGGAGAACTCTTCTTGAAGTGATAATCCACTATCACCTGCGAATCTTTGAGGATGTTTCCGGTGAGAATTCCTACAACCGTTTCACCGGTTTTTATTTCACCCCGTTCGATCAGCTTTTTTAAGCCGGCCACAGTTGCGCACGAAGCGGGTTCGGCGCCGATGCCCGATGCATCGACATGCGCTTTCGCTTCCAGAATTTCATCGTCTGTTACGGATTCCACGATGCCGTTGGTCCATCGAACCGACCGGACAGCTTTCGGATAGTTCACCGGATCACCGATCTTGATCGCCGTCGCAATCGTTTCGGCTTTTTCCGTTTTGAGTTCCGTAAAACCGTTCTTGAATGCTTTATAGAACGGACTTGCACCTTCCGCCTGAATGACGGCCATCCTCGGCATTCGGTCGATCAATCCGATCTGATGTGCTTCGTGCAATGCTTTTCCGAATGCGCTGGTATTGCCGAGATTGCCGCCGGGAAAGACGATCCAATCCGGTACGTTCCACTCCAGCTGCAAAAGAATTTCCCAAATAATTGTTTTTTGTCCTTCAATCCTGAACGGATTGATGGAATTGAGAGGGTACGCAGAGAGTTTTTCCTGAGCTTCCCGTATCAGCCGCATGCAATCGTCAAAGTCGCCGTTCACGACGAGCGTTTTTGTGCCGTACGCAACCGCCTGCGATATTTTTCCGACGGCAACATTGCCCTTGGGAATCAGGACAATCCCCGTCAATCCCGCTTCCGACGCGTATGCCGCCAGAGAGGCCGACGTATTTCCCGTCGATGCGCACGTTACCGCCTTTTGATGAAGATGCTTCGCCATGGTGATAGCGGCGGTCATTCCCCGGTCTTTAAATGATCCGGTCGGATTTTCTCCTTCGTGTTTTAGGTAGAACCGATCGAATGACAAACCGAGCCAGGAGGAAATCTTCCTGCTTTTGTACAGCCGGGTGTTCCCCTCCTGTTTTGAAATAATATCTGATTCAGCGACATCGGGAAGCACTAATTCTTTAAATCGCCAGACTCCTCCGCTCGGTTGTCCGTTGACGGTGGAACGTCTGGAAGAGAAAAAATCTCTGGTGATTGAATGGCTGCGTTTGACGGCATCAAAGTCATGAACGACGTCGAGCAGTTCGCCGTTGTCGGAGGTAAACCGCACATCGGTCAGCGGATATTCTTTTCCCGTTGAGATACTCTTAAGAATGGAATTCATATTAGCAGAATTTACTGACCGGTACGCCGTTAATGGATATCAGATGATCCAATCGGATGACGGCGCCGGTATCAAGCGTAAGATATTCGGCTCCCTCTTTCGCGAACAGATCAACGATGACTCCCGTCGCTGTTTGTTCCCCGTTGGCGGAATATGTGATGGTGCAGACGGTGCGGCGTGTCGCATATGCTTCCAGCTGATCGTAATATGAGCAGCTGATGCTTTGATATTTTTCAGATTGAGCGGTCATTGATAAAACGCATTGTGTATGGATTGTACCGCCTTCGCGGCATCGCGTTGTTCTACGACGAAGGAAATATTCAATTCCGAAGAACCCTGGGCGATGGCAATAATGTTCACATCCGCCTGAGCAACGGCGTCGAACGTTTTCCCCGCGATTCCCTTCGTCCCGATCATTCCTTCGCCGACAACGGCGACGATTGACACCGGTTCCTGTATGGTTATATCATCGATAATTTTTTTGGCAATATCAATCTCGAATTCATCCCGGAGTGTTTTCATTCCCTTTTTGCCATCCTTTTTCGGCACAATGATGCAGACATTGTGCTCCGAAGATGCCTGCGAGATCATCATCACATTCACCTGTGCCCGTGCCAGCGCAGAGAATATTCGCGCCGAAACTCCCGGTACGCCGATCATTCCGTTTCCTTCAATGGCAATGATGGAAAGATGATCGATCGATGTTACCGTTCGGGCAAATGAACCGTTGGTCGACGGCGAAGCCGAAATCAACGTTCCGGCATGTTCGGGATTGAATGTGTTTTTTATCCGGATCGGAATTTTCTTGATGATGGCGGGAACCATGGTTTTCGGATGAATCACTTTCGCCCCGAAGTAGCTCATTTCCGCTGCTTCGCGATAGGAAATTTCCGAAAGAACTTTTGCTCCTTTCACCGTCCGCGGATCTGCCGTCATGACTCCGTCCACATCGGTCCATATCCAGATCTCCGCACTGTTCACCGCCGATCCGACAATCGCTCCGGTATAATCGGATCCGCTCCGGCCGAGCGTCGTCGTGATACCGTCATCGGTCGATGCGATGAATCCGGTAACAACCGGGACAAATCCCTGCTCAACCAGCGGCGAAATCGTCTCGCTGATTTTATTGTTCGAATATTCGAAATCGACCGCTGCCTCGCCGTAATTGTTGTCCGTTCTGATCATCGACCGCGCGTCAACAAAATGGCACTGAACGCCGTGCTCTTCAAGAATAGCCGCAATCTGGCGGCATGACAGCAGTTCTCCGAACGATGCAATCGCATCGAGCGACCGTGGAGACAATTCCCTCAGCAGGCTCACGCCGTGATAGAGGTTCGCAAGTTCGTCGATTGATTCCTGCTGTTCTGCAATCAGATCGGCGCGGCGGCGGTACTCCAGCACCATCGTGTTGGCAATTTCCACATGACGTTTTCTGATTCCCGCAATTGCGTTGTTGACGTCTCCCGTCTTCCGTTCGACCGCCAGATGGGCCGTATCAAGCAGAATGTTGGTCATGCCCCCCATGGCAGAGGCAACGATGACTGGACGCTCCGGCAAAAATTTTTTAATGATTGCAACAACTTCTGTTAAACGCTGAACATCGCCGACCGATGTCCCGCCGAATTTCATCGTAAGCATATACTCTCTTCGGTTTCTCTTTGTTTTCAGCTGCTCAGTTATGGGCAGCCTGATGGTTTGTAAATATTTTTGTTAAATCGATGCGGCGATCGCCTTCGCCATTTCCTTGGTGCCGAGAAGCGTTGTGCCTTCGGAATAAATATCCGCCGTCCGGAATCCTTTCTGCAAAACGTCGTCGATGGCATGCTCGACAGCCGCCGCTTCTTCATTCCATCCGAATGAATATTTCAGCATCATGGCGGCGGAAGCGATTGTTGCTATCGGATTTGCTTTGTTTTGTCCCGCAATGTCCGGCGCACTGCCGTGCACCGGTTCATACATTCCGACGCTTCCGCCGAGCGATGCCGATGCAAGCATCCCGATTGATCCGGTCAGCATTGCCGCTTCATCGCTCAGAATATCCCCGAAAAGATTTTCCGTCACGATCACATCGAACTGTTTTGGATTTCTGATCAGCTGCATGGAGCAATTATCCACATACATGTGCGACAATTCCACATCCGGAAAACGTTCTGATACTGCAATCACCGTCTTGCGCCATAATTGTGATGTTTCAAGCACGTTTGCTTTGTCGACCGAACAGAGTTTTTTGTTCCGCGTTCGCGCGATGTCGAATGCCGTCTCCGCTATCCGGCGCACTTCCGATTCCGAATAGATCATCGTATTAAACCCGACTTCTTCTCCGTTTCTCCGTTCAAAACCGCTCGGCTTTCCGAAGTAGAGTCCGCCGGTCAGCTCGCGCACAACAACGATGTCCACCCCGTGCACGACTTCTTTTTTCAACGTGGAGGCATCAGCCAGAGCGGAATAAATTTTCGCCGGCCGAATGTTTGCATACAGCTCCAATTCCTTCCGCAGGCCGAGCAGTGCGCGCTCCGGTTTTAAGTGCTGGGGATTGGCATCCCACTTCGGACCTCCGACTGCTCCCAGCAGAACGGCATCGCAATTTTTACATGTCTGCACCGTTTCTTCCGGCAGCGGAATACCCTGAGCATCAAGAGCAGCCCCTCCGGCCAGCGCAATGTTATATTCGAATGTGCGGTTGAAACGATGGGAGATGCGTTCCAGTATCAGCCGGGCACCGTCCACAACTTCCAATCCGATGCCGTCGCCGGGAATGATGGTGAGAAGTTTTTTCATGCGAGTCACTGTTTTTCTGCAAGTTCGGAAAGTTCGCGGGAGCGGTTCGTCGCCGTCGCGACAGCATCAATAAGCATCGACCGCAATCCGTGTGATTCAAGTTCATGGATCGCGTTGATCGTCGTCCCTCCCGGAGTCGTAACCCTGTCGCGCAGAATTGCAGGATGGATGTTTGATTCCTTTACCAGCGTTGCGGAACCAAGCACGGTTTGAACTGCGAGCGTTGTCGAAATATCGCGCGGCAGTCCCATTTTTACGCCGCCGTCGATCAAAGCTTCGATGACCATGTAGATATAGGCCGGACCGCTGCCGCTCAATCCCGTCACAGCATCGAGATGCTGCTCGCCCACAACCACAACATCACCCACCGCTTCGAAAATTTTTACGGCGATATCATGCTGCGTTGTGTGAACATGTGTGCCGAACGAGATCGCCGTCGAACCGCATCCGACCGTTGACGCAATGTTCGGCATGCATCGAACAACCGGTATCTGCTTTCCGATAATCTTCTCCATGGAAGCGATGGTGACTCCCGCAGCAATGGAAATAATAAATTGATTTTTGTGGAGTGATTCCGAAATTTCTTCCAGTACGTTCCGGATTACCGCCGCTTTTACGCAGAGGATAATAATATCTGCATGAGAAGCCGCTTCGGCATTGCTCGATGCGGCATTGATGGAGTATTCCGTTGCCAGCCGTTCCAGTTTTTCGCTGCGTGTGCCGCTGGCATGAATTTTTTTTGCGCTTGTCAGACCGGCGTTCAGGATTCCGCGGATTAACGCCGTCCCCATATTGCCTGCTCCGATGATTGCGATGGACTTATTCAGCATATGCGTATGAAATCGTTCATGAGTGTCGCCGGAATTGAATTATTGCCGTTGTTTGATCATCCCCGATGAGCGGGCATAGGAAAAAATGCCTCCGCCCCGGAGAATATGCTCGATGTCGCCGAGCGGGTTCAGTTGATATTCTTTCTTCGACGTCAGGTTTTTTAAAATACCATCCGTTGTATTCAGTTCAAGTTCGTCGCCGGTGTTGATTTCTTCGGCAAGATGAAACGTCGTTTCGAACGGAGCAACAAAGGCTCCGTCAATAGAATTTCTGTAAAAAATTCTGGCGTAACTTTCTGCCACAACGGCTTCAATCCCCGCTACCTGAAGTGCAAACGGTGCATGTTCACGCGACGAACCGCAGCCGAAATTTTTTCCTCCGATGACGATAGTATAGATGCTTTTCCACTCTCCCTCATTAATGAACGGAATGTTTCCGTCGGGTAGACCCGATTTCTCTATCGGCACGCCGGAGAAAGCATACCGTCCGTAGTTTTTCTTTTCTTCATTGTCATCCAGCTTGTACACAAGGTGCGCTGCGGGAATAATCTGATCGGTATCGATATCGTTACCGAGAACAAATGCTTTGCCTTTGATTAATGGTTTCATTCACTGCTCATTGTAATGTAAAAAAAATCCTTCCAACCGTCGCTGTTACCGTGGTTTCGGAACACCGCGCTTCCGTTTTTTCCTGTAATACTGTCACTGTCAATATACCGGAATTTCCCGGTAAATCCGTTTTGTTGTTTCACTGTGTCGGATGTACATTTTTTAATTGAAAAATTCTCTGGGATTTGTAATTACCCCTTTCACGGCAGACGCTGCAACGGTGTACGGCGACGCAAGATAGACCTGGGATTTTTTTGAACCCATTCTGCCGGGAAAGTTTCTGTTTGTCGACGAGATGCATACTTCGACGCCGTTCAATCTTCCGAATGTGTCGGAAGGTCCGCCGAGACACGCTGCGCAGGACGAATCACCGATCCGGCAACCGGCTTCCTCAAAGATCTGCATGACGGTCTTGTCTTTCACTTTGATTGAAGTGATTTCTTTTGCAACATCTGTCGTGGCGGGAACGATATAGGTGTCAATTTTCACTTTCTCGCCGTACATGATCTCCGCGGCTGCAATGAAATCGGAAATTTTTCCTCCGGTGCAGCTTCCGATATATGCGCGGTCCAGTTTTGTTCCCGCCACTTCGCTGACGAAGGCTTTATTGTCCGGCGAGTGCGGCTTCGCAATCGTCGGTTCTATCTCCTTCACATTAAATCTGTGAATTGTGCGATACTTCGCGCCGCTGTCATTAAAAAATGTTTCGAACGGTTTTGTTGTTCTCGCCTGCACATAATCGGTGGTCGTTTTATCCGGCGCGCAGATTCCGTTTTTTCCTCCCGCCTCAATCACCATGTTGCAGAGCGTCATTCTGTCTTCCATCGTCATAGCATCTACGGTTGATCCGCAGAAATCCATCGCGCGATACGTCGCTCCGTCCACACCGATAGTTCCGATCACGGCAAGAATGAGATCTTTCGCCATTAAGTATTTCGGCATCTCTCCCTCAAAGATGAATTTCATCGTTTCGGGAACTTTTACCCACAATTTTCCTGTACCGAGAACAAATGCAGCATCGGTGTTGCCGATGCCGGTTGCAAATTCCCCGAACGCTCCTGCGGTGCATGTATGCGAATCGGTGCCGAAAAGCACCTCACCGGGACGAGTGAATCCTTCCTCCGGCATCGCCACATGACACACTCCTTTGTAGCGCGGCGTTCCGACATCGTAATAATGCGGAAGATCCTGTTCTTTCGCGAAATCACGCAGAATCTGAATGTTGCGGTTTGCGTGCGTATCGTTTGTGAAGATATAATGATCGGGAATGACGACCAGTTTATCCTTGTCCCACACTTTTGCATCCTGCCCGAATTCACGTTTGAATATTCCGAATGTTCCCGGTCCGCAGACATCATGCGTCATTAGCACGTCCACATCAATCCAGATGTTGTCGCCGGGACGGACACTCCTCTTTCCGGAATGTTTTGCAAGAATTTTTTCGGTGATGGTCATCTGCATTGTGCACTGCTCCTGTTTATGTCGATTCTTAATTTCTAAACGGTGTGGAAAAATACTTTGTTACCATACGGCAACATTAACACTGTCCGATTGCTGCTTTCGAAGCCGTGCCGCAAGCGCGTGATTGATTGCATTAACATATGCTTTGACGCTTCCTGTTATCACGTCGGTGCTTGCCGATCGCCCGTTGTACACATAACCGTCGATGGCAATTTTTACGAATACCTCCCCAATCGCATCCTGTCCCCATGCCACCGATTTAATGGAGTAGTCCAGCAATTCCGTCTTGATACCGGTAATTCTGCCGATCGCCCTGTATGCCGCATCGACCGGTCCGTCCCCGGTCGAAGAGTCCTGAACAAAAACATCACCCTTTTTCAAACCGACCGTGGCGGTGGGAACAATATTGAGTCCGCTCGTTACCTGAAGCGTTTCAATCGTATAAATTTCTTCCACTGAAGAAATCTCATCCTGAAGCAAGGCAACAAGATCATCGTCGAAGATTTGCTTTTTTTCATCCGCCAACGAGGTGAAGAGTGCGTACGCCTTTTCCACTTCGTCTGCCGAAAGGGTATATCCAAGTTCGGCGTACCGCTGTTTCAATGCATGCCTGCCGGAGTGTTTTCCCAAAATCAGCATGCTATGTTTGATGCCGACGCTTTCGGGAGTCATGATTTCATACGTAAGAGGATTCTTCAGCATGCCGTCCTGATGAATTCCCGCTTCATGGGCAAATGCGTTTTCGCCGACGATTGCTTTGTTGCGCTGTACGTGCATTCCGGTTAGAGAAACAAGAGTTTTGCTCGCGCGGTAAATTTCTTCCGCGTTGACGGACGTCGTCACGTTCAGCGCTTCGCTCCGCGTGCGGATCGCCATGACAATTTCTTCCAGCGAAGCGTTTCCGGCCCGTTCGCCGATTCCGTTCACGGTGCATTCGACCTGACGGGCGCCGTTCAAAACTCCGGACAGCGAGTTCGCAACCGCCAGTCCAAGATCGTCGTGACAATGGACGCTGACGATTGCTTTGCTGATGTTGGGAACCGTCGCACAGAGCGTCCGAATGATGTTTCCGTACTCGCCGGGAACCGCATACCCGACCGTATCGGGAATATTCACAACCGTTGCTCCTTCTGCAATCGCCGCTTCCACGATCTGACAGAGAAATGCAATATCGGTGCGCGATGCATCTTCGCAGGAAAATTCCACATCATCACAGTACGATTTTGCCCGCCGCACGGCGTTGATGGCGCTTTCAAGCACTTCCTCCCTGCTTTTTTTCAATTTATATTTTAAATGAATATCGGATGTGGCGATAAACGTATGAATTCTCGGTGACGCTGCTTCCTTCAGCGCCTCCCAGGCGCGGTCAATGTCGTTGTTGTTCGCCCTGCAAAGTCCGGCAATGGTGACGGTTCGAATCTGCCGCGCTATTTCACGCACTGATTCAAAATCTCCTTCGCTCGCAATGGGAAAGCCCGCTTCGATCACATCAACCTTCAGGCGTTCCAGTTGACGCGCCATTCGGATCTTCTCGTTAAAATTCATGCTGGCGCCCGGAGATTGTTCTCCGTCGCGCAGCGTGGTGTCAAAAATATATACTTTGTCGTTCATATACTCCCTCAGCGTTCAGTTCAATAATGCCGTGATCCGGATGACTTATAAATGTCTCTTCTCCAGCGGTAGATACCGGCGGACTTCATCCATGAGCAGCGAAAACTGATCCGGCATCAACGACTGTGCTCCGTCCGAAAATGCATTCTCCGGATCGGGATGCACTTCAATTATGAGGCCGTCTGCACCGACGGGAACGGACGCTTTCGCCATCGGTGGAATGAGACTTCGGATCCCTGTGCCGTGGCTCGGATCGACGATCACCGGCAGATGGGACATTTCTTTCAACGCAGGAACCGCGGTCAGATCGAAAGTGTTGCGCGTATAATCTTCGAACGTCCGGATTCCGCGTTCGCAAAGCACCACATCGTAATTTCCCTGCGACATGACATATTCGGCGGACATCAACAGTTCCTTATACGTGCTCGACATTCCTCGTTTTAAAAGTATCGGTCTCTTTGTCTTCCCTACTTCTTTGAGTAGCGCAAAGTTTTGCATGTTGCGGGCGCCGATCTGCAGCATGTCGGAATATTGAGCCACAAGCTGCACATCGCCGGGAGAAATGACTTCGGTTGCGAACGGCAATCCGGTTTTCTCTCTCGCCTCCGCAAGAAATTTCAATCCCTCCTCTTCAAGTCCCTGAAAGGAATAAGGTGAGGTTCGCGGCTTAAAAGCCCCGCCCCGCAGCATTTGCGCGCCTGCTTTTTTCACCAATTCGGCGCTCTGGATAATCTGCTCTCTGGATTCAACCGAACAGGGTCCGGCAATGACCACAAACTGCGAGTTTCCGAATTCGACGCTGCCGATTTTTATTGTTGTCCGTTTTTTCTTCGTTTCGCTGCTGGCCAGTTTGAATGGTTTCAGGATCGGTACGATATTCTCGACACACTCCAGCGATTCCATCTGTTGCAGCTGGGCTTTTCCCCGTTCGTCGCCGACGCAGGCAATAACTGTACGCTCTTCTCCCACGATGGCGTGAGGTTTGAAGCCGAATTCCTTCACCCGTTCGATCACATGATCGTACTCTTCCTTCTTGGTTCCCGGTTTTAAGACAATAATCATAGCTCTGTGGTTATCCTTTTGTTTTCAGTAAATGATAGGTGATGGAGTCGACCAGCGCCTTCCAGCTTGCGTCGACAACGTCGGACGAGACGCCGACGGTATTCCAAGATGATGTTCCGTTTTTCGTTTCGATCAGGACGCGCACCTTTGCTGCGGTGGCATGTTCCGAATCGAGCACGCGTACTTTATAATCGGTTAGCTGAATATCCTTCAACTGCGGATAGAAGCGCTCAAGCGCTTTCCGCAAAGCTTTATCCATCGCATTCACAGGTCCGTTTCCTTCGGCGGCCGTCATTTCGGTCTCTTCGCCGACGCGGATTTTTATGGTCGCTTCGCTGCGGGCATCGGCATCATTCGAATCTTTGTGAATGCTGATTTTAAAACGTTCCAGCTCAAACAGTTTCTTTATTTCGCCGGTATGTTTCTTGACGAGAAGTTCAAACGATGCCTCGGCATCTTCAAAATAATATCCGTAATGCTCCATCGATTTAAGATCTTCCACCACCCGCTGAGCGGCCGGTGATGCGTCATCCATTTTCAATCCAAGTTCTTCTGCCTTATAGAGCACATTGCTTTTTCCGGAAAGATCGGAGACGAGTACGCGCCTGACGTTGCCGACCGATTCCGGTTCGATATGCTCATACGTTTTTGGCGTTTTCATCACTGCGCTGACATGCACTCCGCCTTTGTGAGCAAAGGCGCTTTCGCCGACGAAGGCGAGGTTTTTCTTATGTTTTAAGTTGGCAAGTTCGCTGACATAGCGCGACAGTTCGGTAATCTTTTTAAGCCGTTCTTTCCCGACTGTTTCACATTCCATTTTCATTTCGAGTGTAGGAATAATCGAGCATAAATTTGCGTTTCCGCACCGTTCGCCGTATCCGTTGATCGTTCCCTGCACATGCACTGCACCTTGTTCCACCGCCGCCAGCGTATTGGCAACGCCAAGTTCGCAGTCATTATGCGTATGAATGCCCAGAGGAATGCCGATGCCGCTCTTTACCTCGGCAACTATTGATGAAACCTCCGCAGGGAGTGTCCCGCCGTTCGTATCACACAGCACTATGACATCGGCTCCGGATTGCTCCGCCGCACGGAGCGTTTTCATGGCATATGCTTTGTTTGATTTATACCCGTCAAAAAAATGCTCCGCATCATAAATCACTTCTTTGTCGTGCTTTTTCAGATATGAAACCGAATCTGAAATTATTTCAAGATTTTCCTCTTCGGTGATGTGAAGCGCTTCAACAACATGCAGCAGCCATGTTTTGCCGAAGATCGTCACGACCGGCGTCTGTGCATCAAGCAGCGCCTTAATATTTGCATCGTTCTCAACCGGATTCTTTGCCCTTCTGGTGCTTCCGAACGCAGCAATCTTGGCATGCCGAAATTGAACGGTCTTCGCCATTTCAAAAAACTCCATGTCCTTCGGATTTGAACCGGGCCAACCACCTTCGATGTAATCAATGCCGAATAGATCCAATTTTTTCGCAATTTTGATCTTATCTTCGGCGGAAAAGGAAACTTCCTCTCCCTGTGTTCCGTCGCGAAGCGTCGTATCGTATGTGAATATTTTTTTCATGGTGTGTGCGTCATTGAGCAGCGTCCGCTTCCTCGGTTATTGTTTCCAATTTTCCGGACGCAGGCTTCGTACCGCCTCGCCGGCTCTCCACATTTCAGAATTCTTCCACTCGTCAAGTTCGAGTTGAAGTTTTTCGCGGTAGTCGGGCGAACTTGTTGAATCAAGTACCCGCTTTGTTTCCACGCCGTATTGTACATCTCTGTACAGCAATTCAAACAAAGGACGATTTGCCATCTCGAATTTTTTTGCCCAGTCCAGCGCTCCGCGCTGCGCGGTCACGGAGCAGGCCGCGAACATCCAGTCCATTCCATATTTTCCGACCAGCGGATATAAACTTTGCGTTGCTTCCTCTACCGTTTCGTTGAATGCTTCGCTCGGCGAATGTCCCATCTGCCGGAGAACATCATATTGCGCTTTCATGAGACCGGCAATTGCACCCATCAGCACTCCCCGTTCGCCCGTTAAGTCCGAGAGCACCTCTTTTTCGAACGTTGTCGGGAACAGATATCCGGAACCGATGGCAATACCGCAGGCAATCGCCCGTTCCCTCGCTTTTCCGGATGCATCCTGAAATACGGCAAAGCTTGCATTGATGCCGCTTCCCGCCAGAAAATTGCTTCGCACAGTTCTTCCGCTCCCCTTGGGTGCGACAAGCACGACATCAACATCTGCCGGAGGAATTATGTTTGTCTGTTCTTTGAACACAACGGAAAATCCGTGGGAAAAATAAAGCGCCTGCCCCTTCTTTAGATTTTTTTTCACCGTGTCCCACTGTTGTTTCTGACCCGAATCGGAAAGCAAATACTGAACGATCGTTCCTTTGCGGATCGCCTCCTCGATATTCGAAAAAAGATTTTTTCCTTCCACCCAGCCATCCTTCACCGCATCATCCCATCCTTTCCCTCCTTTCCGCTGACCGACAATCACATTGATGCCGTTGTCGCGCATATTCAGGGATTGACCGTATCCCTGCGGACCGTATCCGATAATTGCGACAACTTCATTTTTTAAAAACTCTTTTGCTTTTTCGAGCGGATATTCCTCTCGGGTGACAACTTCTTCAACCGTTCCGCCAAAATTTATTTGTGCCATACTGTTCTCCTGAATGTTTTCCGCATAAAGAGGTGAAAGAGTAATAATTGTAACGTACACCGATTAAGGAAGCGTCGTTGCTCCCATTAAAAATTTATCAACAGCGCGCGCCGCCTTTCGCCCCTCGCTGATTGCCCAGACGACGAGCGACTGACCCCGGCGCATATCTCCCGCAGAAAATACGCCGGGAACCGAACTCATATAATTGTTGTCCGTTGCAACGTTGCTTCGTGCATCGAGCGCCACTCCTAGTCCGCTCAGCAATCCTCCCTGCACCGGACCGGTGAAACCCATCGCAAGCAGTACCAGATCGGCATCCAGCGTAAATTCGGAGCCGTCGACCGGCGTGAAGGACGGAGGAGAACCGACACGCAGTGCGTGAAGTTTTTTTACATTCCCTTCCGCGTCTCCTTCGAATTTTGTGGTTGCTATCGACCAGTCACGGCTTCCTCCTTCTTCGTGCGAACTTTCGGTTCTCAACTGAAGCGGCCATAACGGCCACGGAGTCGAAGCAGCACGTTCCTGCGGCGGTTTCGGCATTATTTCAAACTGCGTAACCGATGCTGCCTTCTGACGCAAACTCGTTCCGAGGCAATCGGCGCCGGTATCGCCTCCGCCGATGATGATGACATGTTTTCCCGTTGCAAGTATATCTTTGGATTCGTCCGTCCGATCGCCGGCGATTCGACGATTTTGCTGCGGCAGAAACTCCATGGCAAAATGAATTCCCTTAAGCTCCCTCCCTGGGACGTTGAGATTTCTGGGAGTTTCGGAACCGCCGCATAACACAACGGCATCATACATACCGCGGAGATCGGCTGGCGAAATATCAACGCCGACATTCACTCCTGTTTTGAAAATGATTCCTTCTTCCTGCAGCTGAGAAATTCTCCGGTCGAGAAGATGTTTCTCAAATTTGAAGTCAGGAATGCCGTACCGCAGCAAACCTCCGACGCGGTCATTTTTCTCATACACGGTAACAAGATGTCCCGCACGATTCAACTGCTGTGCCGCCGCCAAACCGGAAGGTCCGGAACCGATGACCGCCACGTTTTTACCTGTCCGCTGCCGCGGCGGTTCGGGTTGTATCCATCCATGCGCGAATGCATGTTCAATAATTGTTCGTTCAATCACTTTGATTGTGACGGGGGGTTCGTTGATGCCTAATACGCATGATGCTTCACACGGTGCCGGACAAACATTTCCCGTGAATTCAGGAAAATTGTTTGTCGAATGAAGTATCCGGACAGCTTCCTCCCACCGATCCTGATAGACAAAATCGTTCCAATGAGGAATGACATTGTTCACGGGACATCCCGATTGACAAAAAGGAATTCCGCAATCCATGCAGCGCGCGCCCTGCAGTTTCAATTTTTCCTCTGCAAACGGTTGATACACATCCCGCCAGTCTTCCAGACGCTCCGGAACCGGGCGTCGCTGAGGAACTTCGCGCTGATATTCTAAAAATCCGGTTGGCTTACCCATTGATCACCTCCGCCGCATTCCCGTTGCCTCCAGGAACCAGAAGTTCCTTTTCTTTTTTTGCCGCTTGTTCTTTCAGCACGCGTTTATAATCATGCGGAAATACTTTTACGAATTTTTTTGCATAGGAATTCCACTGCCCGAGGATCGCAGCGGCGCGGCTGCTTTTCGTTAATTCAAGGTGACGATGAATAAGCGCACGCACGCGGGCTTCATCCTCCTGATTCATCGATTCAAGATCCACCATCGCCGTGTTGCACATCTTTGACGCAAACTCCCCGTCTTCGTCCAGCACAAATGCATATCCGCCCGACATCCCGGCCGCAAAATTCTTTCCTGTCCGCCCGAGGACGACAACCGTTCCATTCGTCATATACTCACATCCGTTTGCGCCGACAGATTCCACAACCACCGTTGCACCGGAATTGCGGACCGCAAAGCGCTCTCCTCCTTTGCCGGCAAAGTACGCTTCGCCGCTCGTCGCGCCGTACAACACCACGTTGCCCACGATGGAGTTTTCTTCCGGAGAAAACGTTGATTGCTTCGGAGGAAAAATAATGATTTTTCCTCCCGACAATCCTTTCCCGACATAATCGTTGGCATCGCCTTCAAGTGTCAACGTCACTCCTTTGGAAAGGAAAGCGCCAAAACTCTGTCCCGCAGAACCGTTAAAATGAATCGTGATCGTGTTTTCCGGAAGTCCTACGGCACCGTAATATTTTGCTATCCGGCCGCTGAGCAGTGCACCGACGGTTCGATGCACATTCCTGATCGGCAGCGACAACTCCACCGGTTTCTTTTCCTCCAGCGCATCTTTTGTTTGTTCGAGCAGACGGTAATCCATCGCCTCGTTGATGCCGTGATCCTGCGGAATCATGCACCGGCGGCCGATGCGGAGCGGAACGGTCGGTTGATGGAGTATGGCGGACAGATTGATTTCCTTCGCCTTCCAGTGATCAATATCCGTTCGCTGTTTCAGCATATCCACGCGCCCGACCATTTCATCAATTGTTCTGAATCCGAGCGACGCCATGATTTCCCGCACTTCGTCCGCAACATAGAAAAAGAAGTTGATCACATGTTCGGGCGCGCCTTTGAATTTTTTCCGCAATTCCGGATCCTGTGTCGCAATGCCGACAGGACATGTGTTCAGGTGACACTTCCGCATCATGATGCATCCCATCGAAATAAGCGGTGCCGTGGAAAAACCGAACTCTTCCGCACCGAGCAGTGCGGCAATAACAACATCGCGTCCGGTCTGAAGTTTTCCGTCCGTCTGCAGCCGGACGCGGCTGCGGAGATCGTTCATCACCAGCACCTGCTGTGTTTCGGCAAGACCGAGTTCCCATGGTATACCGGCATGTTTAATCGATGTCAGCGGCGATGCTCCCGTTCCCCCGCTGTCGCCGCTGATCAGAATCATATCCGCGTGTGCTTTTGCCACGCCTGCCGCCACGGTGCCGACGCCGACTTCCGAAACGAGTTTAACGGAAATCCTGGCAATCGGATTGACGTTTTTCAAATCATAAATCAGCTGAGCAAGATCTTCGATAGAATAGATGTCATGATGCGGCGGAGGCGAAATTAATCCGACCCCAGCGATGGAATGCCGTGTCTTTGCAATCACTTCATCTACTTTATATCCCGGCAGCTGTCCTCCCTCGCCTGGCTTCGCACCCTGGGCGATCTTGATCTGGATTTCATCCGCATTGACGAGATAGTTTGCCGTTACGCCGAACCTGCCGGACGCTACCTGCTTGATGGCGCTTCTGCGCAAATCGCCGTTCGCATCGGAACTGAACCGGTCTTCATCTTCTCCGCCCTCTCCGGTATTCGATTTTCCGCCGATCCGGTTCATAGCAATGGCAATCGTTTCGTGTGCCTCTTTGCTGATTGAACCAAACGACATCGCGCCTGTGACAAAGCGTTTCACAATCTGCCGCGCCGGTTCCACATCCTCGATATGCACGCTTTTTGTTCCGGTTTTAAATTCCATCAACCCCCGCAGCGTGAACAATTCCGTGCTTTGATCATTCACCAGCGAACTGAATTCTTTAAATGATGAATAATTCCGCTGTCGGACTGAATGCTGCAGTTTTGCAACTGTCTGCGGATTGATTAAATGCCGTTCACCGTTGATTCTGAAGTGATAATTTCCTCCCAGTTCGAGTTCGGACTCGGACAGTGTAAGCGGTTGTTGACTGTATGCATGTTTCCGCCGTGCTTCTTCAACAAGAATCGGTAACCCTATCCCCTCAATGCGGGAAGAGGTGCCATGAAAATATTTTTCAACAAATTGTTTGTTTAATCCGATTGCTTCAAATATCTGCGCTCCGCGGTAACTCTGCAGCGTGGAGATGCCCATCTTCGAAAAAACTTTCAGCAGTCCCTTTCCGAGCGCCTTAATATAGTGCTGTACGGCATCGTCCGATGTCATCCCCTCTTTCAATCGGCCTTTGTTGGCGAGATCTTCAATTGTTTCTATGGCAAGGTACGGGTTGACGGCGCTGGCGCCGTAGCCGATCAGCAGACAAAAATGCATCACTTCCCGCGGTTCCCCGGACTCCATTACAAGTGCCACCTGAGTTCTTGTTTTTTCTCTGACGAGATGATTATGCACCGCCGTCATCGCCAACAAACTCGGAATTGGTGCATATTCCGAATCTGAACCGCGGTCCGAGAGGATGATGATTGAATAACCAGACTCGATCGCAAGCGATGCGCGCCGGCACAATCCGTCCAGCGCCCGTTCCAATTCCGCCGCCCCTCCGTTTACACGAAACAGCACCGGAAGCGTCATTGTCAAAAAATCACCCTGCGATACGCGTCGAAGTTTTTCCAATTCCGTATTGGTCAGCACGGGATGCTGCAGCTTTAAAGTATGGCAATGCAGCGGCGTTTCTTCGAGGATGTTCCGTTCCGTTCCGATGTAACTTGTCAACGACATCACAAATTTTTCGCGGATCGGATCAATCGGCGGATTGGTCACCTGCGCAAACAACTGCTTAAAGTAACTGAACAGCGATTGAGGTTTGTCCGACAAGCATGCCAGGGGTGTATCCGTTCCCATCGAACCGATCGCTTCTTCTCCGTTCACAGCCATTGGAGTGATGATCATTCTCACATCCTCGTCGCTGTAACCGAACACACGCTGCCGCTGGACAATGTTGGCATCGTTCAGCGTGTGCATCCGCGGCGGCTCCGGAAGCTGCTCAAGCGTAATTAAATTCTCTTTGATCCATTCGGCATAGGGCTTCGCGGATGACAATCCGTCTTTAATTTCATCGTCAAGAATCAGCCGGTGCTGTTCAAGATCAACCAGCACCATTTTCCCCGGTTCGAGTCTCCCCTTCAATTTCACCCGCTCCGGCTCAATCGTTAAAACTCCTGCTTCAGAAGCGAGCACAAACAGGCCGTCATGTGTTTCAACATAGCGCGCCGGACGCAGTCCGTTCCTGTCCAGTGTTGCGCCAATCACCGCTCCGTCCGTAAATGCCACGGCGGCGGGACCATCCCACGGTTCCATCAGCGATGCGTGATATTCAAAAAATGCTTTGCGTTCGGGAGACATCGTATCGTCATGACTCCACGCTTCGGGGATGAGCATCGACATCACATGAGGCAGACTTCTGCCGGAATGATAGAGCAGTTCGACGGCATTATCCAGCGCCGCCGAATCGCTTCCCTCCGGCTGAATAACGGGAAACAGTTTTTTTAAATCCTCTCCAAACAGATCCGATGCCAATACCGACTGCCTGGCATTCATCCAGATGACGTTGCCCCTCATTGTATTGATCTCGCCGTTATGGCTGATGAAGCGAAACGGATGAGCCAATTTCCAATTCGGAAGAGTGTTTGTTGAAAAGCGTTGATGAACAAGACAGAAGTTGCTTTCAGTATCTTCGTCGGTGAGATCGGTGTAAAACTGTTCAATCTGTTCCGCCAGCAGCAATCCTTTATAAATGATTACGCGTGATGAGAGCGACGGAATATAAAAGAAATCGCTTTCTTTAATGCCGGACGCAGCTATTTCGGATTCGGCGCGTTTTCGAATGACATATAATTTCCTGTCAAATTCCGGACGGGATATTTCTTCCGGTCGTTCGATAAAAATCTGTTCGATGTACGGCTGCGATGCGCGGGCAATTCTTCCGATCGCATCAGCGCCGACCGGCGTATCTCTCCATCCCAGCACACTCAAACCTTCTTCTCTGGTGATCCGCTCAAGAATTCCTTCGCAGATCAGCCGAGAGGATTGTGAAACCGGCAGGAACACAATGCCGACTCCGTACGACCCTGCCGCAGGAATGGTGAATCCGCTCTTCCCGCATTCTTTCAGAAAAAATTTATGGGGAATCTGAATCGTCAGTCCTGCTCCGTCCCCCGTTTCGGGATCGCATCCGCATGCACCGCGGTGCGTGAGATTGATTAAGATCTCAATCCCCTTCGCGACAATATCATGCGACGATGATCCTTTGATGTTGGCAACAAAACCGATGCCGCAGGCATCGTGCTCGTTGCGCGGATCGTACAACGGAAAGTTCTCCGAATTCTGAAATGGTTCGTTCATTCTTATGCCTCTCCGACAAATTCCCGCTTCAATGCAACCCGCCCGGTGCGGGCAATCTCTCTGATATGAAACGGCTTTAACATTTTAATGATGGCATCCACTTTCTGACCGCTGCCGGTTGCTTCCACCGTCAACGTCTTATGGCTGATATCAATAATCTTTCCCTGAAAAATTTCGACCACCTGCATAATTTCCGACCGTGTCTCAGGATTCGTGGTCACTTTTATCAGCGCAAGTTCACGCTCCATAAAACTTTCGTACGTCAGATCGATCACCTTCAGTGTATCGATCAGTTTGTTCAGCTGTTTAATGATCTGTTCGATGATAGCATCATCGCCGCGGGTAACAATCGTCATTCTCGACACAGAACCCTCTTCCGTCGGTCCGACCGTAATGCTTTCGAGATTGTATCCTTTTGCGGAAAACATGCCGGCAACTCGGTTTAATGCGCCGAATTTATTCTCCAGCAGGATGGAAATAGTATGTTTATGCGCCGTTTGAACGACGGTCTGTTCGGCAGCTGTTCCCATGCTTATCCTTTGGTAATCGTGATCAATTCTCGCTCGGTCTCGTTTTCACTCTCAGCGGATTGGTTCTCATCGTCCGGTACGTCGATAATCTCATTATACGTCTGCCCTGCCGGAATCATCGGGTACACGTTATCCTCTTTCACCACTTTGAATTCCACAAGCACCGGTCCGTCGATATCAAACATCTTCTTCACGGTGTCATCGACCTCTTCGGTGAGCGTTGCCCGCAAGCCGGGAATGCCGTACGCATCGGCAAGTTTCATGTAATCCGGACTCAGCATTTCCACGTGGGAATATCGTTTCCTCCAGAATAATTCCTGCCATTGGCGCACCATGCCCAGATATCCGTTATTAAGAATAAGGATCTTCACAGGAACATTATATTCCCTGATTGTTGCCAGTTCCTGTATGTTCATTTGGATGCCGCCGTCGCCGCTGATGGAAACAACGGGAAACTGTTTTTGGGCAAACGCAGCTCCCATCGCCGCCGGCAGTGAAAATCCCATTGTTCCGAGTCCACCGGAGGTTAAATGCGTTCTAGGATACACGTACTGGTAGAATTGTGCCATCCACATCTGGTGCTGTCCCACATCGCTGACGAGCACCGCCCTTCCCTTCGTTGCCTCCGAAACGGCTTTTATCACATGTTGCATGCGTATGTGAGTGCCGGAGCGGTATCGGAGCGGATGTTCTTCCTTCCAGTGTTTTATCGTTTGGATCCAATCGTTCGTGTCCAATTGGGTAACGGATGGTGTCAACTGTTGCAGCACCCGTTTTACGTCGCCGACGATCGGCACATCGACTTTAACATTTTTGCTGATGTTGGAAGGATCGACATCGATATGAATTTTTTTTGCTTCCGGCGCAAATGCATCGGTCTTCCCCGTAACGCGGTCATCAAACCGTGATCCGACGGCGATCAGCAGATCGGAATAATGCACTGCGGTGTTCGAATACCATGTGCCGTGCATGCCGAGCATACCGAGCGACAGTTCGTCGGTTTCCGGAAACGCTCCGAGTCCGTGCAGCGTTGTGGTGACGGGAATATTCGTCTTGCGTGCAAATGCCGTTAACTCGGCGGAAGCATTGGAGAGAATTGTTCCGCCTCCGACATAGAGCACGGGGCGTTTCGATTTTGCAATTAAGGCGATTGCTTTATCCAGCTGTTTCTGATTTCCATCAACGTGAGGAATGTAGGAACGCATCTTGACGCTGCGCGGATAACTGAAGACCGTCTTCGTTGCCATGACATCTTTGGGAAGATCCACAAGCACGGGACCGGGACGTCCCGTTGTCGCAACATAAAATGCCTCTTTGATCGTCGAAGCAAGTTCGTTTACATCCCGCACAAGATAGTTATGTTTCGTAATCGGCCGAGTAATGCCGACGATATCTGCTTCCTGAAATGCATCATTGCCGATCATCTTCAATGCCACCTGTCCGGTAAACACAACAATCGGTATGGAATCCATATATGCGTCGGCAATGCCGGTGACGGTGTTCGTTGCTCCCGGACCGGAGGTAACAAGAGCAACGCCCGGTTTGCCGCTTGCCTTGGCATAACCTTCGGCAGCGTGGACTGCGCCTTGTTCATGCCGGGTAAGAATATGTTTAATGTCTGAAATGTCGTGAAGCGCATCGTAGATGCCGATGACTGCACCGCCGGGATATCCGAAAACAATATCGACATGCTCTTCGATAAGCGAGCGGACGAAAATTTCGGCGCCTGTCATTTGACGCTGAGTGCCGGAAGGAGACGATGGTATTTGTTGAGACATGGTAACACCTGATAAATAATATGAATATAGAGCACCCCTGCTACAGAGGTTACACCCTGATATTATTTCTCACATGTTACGTGTTGAGTATTGTGTGATATGTTTTTTGGGAGTAACCTCTGCGTAGACTTAGCCGGTAATTCGTAGGCCTAGAATCGCAAAAGTAATTCCCAAAAGAATAATCAAGCCGCTCAGCGGAAGGAGGGACACCGGTACAGCTATACTGCGAACGCGGGAACGCGAAGCAATGGTTACTGTATGTTTTTTCTCTGAGGACATTCTTTTGTTGGTTACGTTGGTAGTGCAACTGGGTTACACTCATGTAAGATATAACATTTCATTCCGTAGTCAAGAAATATTTTTGTATCTTGATAAAATTTCATCTCGATATGGTTTTTCAAACAGACGATACCATTGCTGCAATCGCTACGCCGGTCGGCATTGGCGGTATATCCGTTATAAGAATTAGCGGCGGATCCTCCTTTTCGGTCACCGATCTTCTTTTTAAAGGATCGGCTCCCGTACGCGAGGCGCAGGCAAACACCATTCATTTTGGTTCGATTGTTGACCCGGTTTCACGTGAAACGGTTGACACAGTGCTCGTCTCCGTTTTTCGAAATCCTCACTCGTTTACCGGCGAGGATGTTGTTGAAATCAGTTCCCACGGCGGCTATTTTGTCTCTCAAAAAATTCTTGGACTGTTGTATCAATCCGGAGTCCGTCCATCTGAACCGGGAGAGTTTACTCTTCGGGCTTTCCTCAACGGCAAGCTTGATCTTGCCCAGGCAGAAGCGGTTGCAGATTTAATCCATTCCAAAACTGAAAAATCGCACAAAGCTTCCATTGATCAGCTAAAAGGTAAATTATCGGGAAAAGTCAAAACGCTTAGGGACGAAATACTAAGTATTTGTTCCTTGTTAGAACTTGAACTTGATTTTTCTCAGGAAGGAATCGAGTTGGCTGATAAATCCCAGGTATTAAATAAGCTATCCGTCGCTGAAGAGGCAATCCGAACCCTGGCGGCAAGTTACAGGGAAGGGAAAGTAATTAAAGAAGGAATTAACGTAGCATTGGTTGGAAAGCCGAATGCCGGCAAATCGAGCCTGCTGAATATTTTATTGGAAGAGGAAAGAGCAATTGTTAGCGAAATACCGGGAACGACCAGGGACACGATAGAGGAGAGCGTTGAACTTGATGGTGTTGCATTTGTTTTTCATGATACAGCCGGACTGAGAGAGTCTGAAGATTTTATCGAAAAGGAAGGAATAAAAAGAACATCGAGAGCAATTGAAAACTCCGATGTGGTTATTCTGCTGGTGGATGGATCAAAAGATATAGATTCTGATGAGTTAGGGTTGTATAATGAATTAATCCTTAAGTATTCACCATCAAAATCTATCATGGTTGTTTTCAATAAATCTGACATTAAGAACAATGATGTTGTATTAGACGTTGCTCCTGAACCAATCTGGATTTCGTGTAAGAATCACGATGGCATTATTGAATTTAAACGAAAACTGGTCCATTTAACCATACCACATCATGATTCAACGGTATCATCGGTCATGATCACCAATGCAAGGCATAAAGAAGCATTGGACAAGGCGCTATTATCTATTCAGTCTGCCAAAATGACGATTGATAAAGGATTGGGTGGGGATTTTGCAGCTGTTGATTTACGCTCTGCGCTCAATTATTTAGGTGAGATCATTGGAATAACAACTCCGGAAGATATTCTAAACAATATTTTCTCGAGATTTTGCATAGGAAAGTAGTTTTTAAGGAAATTGTTGCAAAACAGAGATATTTTATTGTTTCACGTGAAACATTATGCTTATAAACAGACCAAAAACATATTATGATGTAATTATTGTGGGAGGCGGACATGCCGGCATAGAGGCCTCGCTGGCGGCTGCCAGAATGGGGTGTAAGGCTTTATTAATTTCTCTGAAAACGAGTGCGATAGGAAGAATGTCGTGCAATCCGGCTATTGGAGGAACGGCCAAGGGACACCTGGTGAGAGAGATTGATGCGCTTGGCGGCGAAATGGGAAAGATCGCAGATGCCACCGGAATTCAATTTAAAATGTTGAACAAATCCAAAGGCCCTGCCGTCTGGTCTCCTCGTTCTCAAAATGACCGGGAGTGGTATTCGTTGGATGCGCAGCGCCGGGTTCTTTCATGTCAAAATCTTGATCTGCTGGAAGATTCAGTATCTGAAATAATAGTGGAGGGTGGGACGTTAAAGGGAATCAGAACTTTTCTAAGCCATGAAATCTCATGTACGTCCATGGTGTTGTGCGCCGGAACGTTTTTGAATGGCTTAATGCATACGGGAGAACGAAACAGAAGCGGCGGCAGATTCGGAGAAGCTCCCGCACGCGGAGTAACTGAAAGTCTGCGGTCGTTGGGATTAACATCGGGAAGATTAAAGACAGGAACGCCGCCAAGAATAGATTTATCTAGCATTGATCTTTCTAAGACTGAAATACAACATAGTGATGATCCTCCGATTCCTTTTTCATTCCAGACAGAAAAAATTACGAATCGGCTGATTCCGATGTATTTGACATATACCAATCCAATCACTCATAAAATATTGGAAAAAGGTTTCGATCGCTCTCCTATGTTCACCGGAAAAATTAAAGGGGTGGGACCTCGGTATTGTCCGTCAATTGAAGACAAGGTGTTTCGATTTGCAGAGAGAGATCGACATCAGATTTTCCTTGAACCGGAAGGATACAACACGGATGTCGTCTATGTTAACGGTTTCTCGACAAGTTTACCGGAAGAAATCCAATACGAAGGAATCCGGTCCATAGCAGGTCTGGAACAGGCAAAAATGATCAGACCGGGATATGCCGTTGAGTATGATTATTTTCCGCCGCATCAGTTGATGCATACGCTGGAAACTAAGGCTGTCGCCGGACTCTTTTTGGCTGGACAAATTAATGGAACATCCGGTTACGAGGAAGCTGCCGGACAGGGATTAATAGCAGGAATTAATGCATCCCTCAGAGCAAAAAGGGAGGATCCATTTATTATAAAAAGAAGTGAAGGGTACATTGGTGTGATGATTGACGATCTGATCAACAAATCCACCGATGAGCCGTATCGCATGTTCACTTCCAGAGCCGAGTATCGTTTGCTGCTTCGTCAGGATAATGCCGACAGGAGGTTGATGAGGAAAGGATTTGAATTAGGATTGATAAGCAAAGAGATGATTGAGCGGTTGGATGAAAAAGAATCAATGGTGAAAAAATCTGTTGAGTATCTTAAAACAACATCTGTCGCCCCATCCACGATCAATCCATTGCTCGAAACAAAGAATGAATCATTGATACCGGAAAACGATACACTGGCACAAATGCTGAAACGAACAAATATCACTGCTGCTGATCTGTTGAACGTACTTTCTAATGATGAAGTGCGAACATTTCTCACCCGGATTGATGTGAGCGAGCAGGTAGAGATCGATGTGAAATACGCAGGATATATTCAGCGACAAAACGAACAGATAGAACGCTTTTCAAAATTTGAGGAGTACGTTATTCCTGACAACTTTGATTATGAAAATATTTCATCGTTGAGCGCAGAAGGAAAAGAAAAACTTCACAAAGTCCGTCCGCGATCAATCGGACAGGCATCGAGAATTGCCGGTGTGACGAACGCGGATATTTCCGTGCTTACTATTTTTCTGAAGCAACGCTATTCATAAGGACGATAAAACTACATTGTCGGAACCATCAATCTGCGGTCCGAAACTGTTCCACGTGAAACTATGAGCGACGAAGAACTTTGGCTGTATACGTTATGCAAGAAAAACGGTATTCTTATAACGGATATACAATTGCGGCAGCTTGTTTTGTATAAGCAGGAGATGCTTGAATGGAATAAAAAGATCAATCTCATCTCCCGTCAAAACGAAGATCGACTCTGGAAGGGGCATATAACACTTTCCATCACTATGCTATTTAAGCTTGTTTTTCAGCCAAAAACGGCTATTCTTGATCTTGGAACTGGCGGCGGTCTTCCCGGAATTCCACTTTCCATTATGCTTCCGGATTGTTCTTTTGTTCTGCTCGACTCTACCAAGAAAAAGATTACGGCAGTGTACTCTATGATCGATACGCTTGGATTGAAGAATGTCTCCGCCGTCTGGGGCCGCGCAGAAGAAGTGCAGAAGCAAAAACCCTTTGCCCGTTCGTTCGACGCTGTTGTCGCACGATCAGTCAGCAATGTCACCAATCTGCTGGACTGGGGACTTCCGTTTTTAAAACCAAAAAGAGGAATCAATGGTGAGTCCGAAAAATATATGATCAACACTCCTTCTTTGATTACATTTAAGGGGTCTGAAATAACGGAGGAAGAGCAATCCGCCCAAAAAAAATATCCGTCTGTTTCACTCCGCTCCCTGCCGTTAATTTTTCCGGGCAGCGAAGAATTTGAAATGCTTGATAAAAAATTATTAATCGCCTTCCCACATTGAATTTGAGAGAACCGTGAACACAAACGACTTATTTCGACAGTTGCAAAAACTCTCTACCGAACAGAGAAATCCCCGTTCGATGAATATCGACTCTCAGTCCATCACCGAGATTCTCACCATCATCAACAACGATGATAAACTTGTGGCGGAGGCGGTGGAAACACAAATCCCCTATATAGCTCAAGCCGTCGAATTGGTTGTGAATGCATTCGTAAACGGGGGAAGATTGATCTACGTCGGTGCAGGAACAAGCGGCCGCGTCGGCATTGTCGATGCAAGCGAGTGTCCGCCGACGTTCGGAGTACCGTTTGAAATGGTGCAGGGGATGATCGCCGGCGGAGAAGGAGCGATGTTCCGTGCCGTGGAGGGGGCTGAGGATAAGCCTGAAGGCGGCGCTAATGATATCGATGCCAAAGGGGTCGGCCTGAACGATGTCGTCTGCGGCATTGCCGCAAGCATGCGGACTCCGTACGTTATCGGTGCCGTTCGCCGTGCAAAAGCTCGAGGCGCAAGAACGATCTATGTCACCACCAATCCCCGCAGCAACCTGGACCTGCCGGAATTTAAACAGCTTGCGGAAACTCTTGATGTTGCCATTTGCGCAGAAGTTGGTCCGGAGGTAATTATGGGATCCACTCGGATGAAAAGCGGAACCGCTCAAAAACTGATTCTCAATATGATCACCACCACCGCAATGGTGCGTCTCGGTAAAGTGTATGAGAATATGATGATCGACCTGCAAATGACCAATAAAAAATTGGTTGAGCGGGCGAAGCGGATTGTCATGACTGTCACAGGAGTTGACTATAAGACTGCGGAACGAGTCCTCGACGAAGCACACGGGCATGTGAAAAGCGCCATTGTGATGATCAAAGCTAATGTCGATTACAATGAAGCGGTCGCCCGATTAGACCTGGCGAGCGGGTTTGTCCGGGCGGCGATCGAAGGAAAAGAATACTCCATCATTTAAAATTACCGGCTCTGCATTTCTCACTGCTTCAACAACGTTGATGGTTATTCGGGTTTTTCGGTCGCAAGAAACAATATTTTTTCTGGCTGTTTTCCATTTAGTCTTTATGCAATAGAGAGTGAACCTTTTCCGTCAATGCATATTTCTTGACTTCGGCTTTTCCGCGTTATAATTTTGCCTCCACGCTGTTACAATCACTACATCATCATTTATTATCACAGGAGGCGGTATGAACGTCGTTAACATGAAACAATTTGCAGGATCGAATAACCTGAAAGCATTCTTCGATCTTGAAACAAGCGAAGGGATCACCATCAAAGGCTTTAAAATTGCCGATGGAAAGAACGGCTTGTTTGTCGGTGTCCCATCCGATCAGGACAAGAACGACAAAGGAAAGTATTGGGACAAGGTGCTGATGTCGAAGGAGTTGAAGGAAAAATTGACTTCCATGGCATTGGATGAATATTCAAAAGTCACTGTTGAACAATAATGCGTTCATACCGGTGAATTAAAATAAAAAAACGTCCTGAAAAGGACGTTTTTTTATTTTCAAGTAGCCAGTTTGCCTAGTTTAGTGAGATACGGCTTGTGTTTCGTAGTCAATTCCTTGTGCTTTCAAGACATTCTTTGCCTTAATTGCAAAAAATGCAAGATATGCAAAAAGAAAAATCGTGATAATGTATGAGAAATGAATATCATTCATCACATCGCTGATCCATCCCTGCAATGGCGGAATGATTGCTCCGCCAAGAATCATCATAATAAGGAAGGTGGAACCCTGGCTGGTATATTTTCCCAATCCCGCAACAGAGAGGGCGAATATGCACGGCCACATTACCGAACAAAATAATCCGCCGCTGATGAATGCAAAAATGGCAATTTTACCCGTGGTCAGCATGCCGATGGACATTGCTGTCATACCAAGCAGCGAAAAAACAAGAAGAGTTTTTGCCGGTTTCTCCTGTCCCACAAAGAATCCGACGATTTGAATTGCAATAACAAACGCATACACGTACAGATCGCTGACATCCGTGCCGCTCAGCGCGATGGCTCCCAGGACGACACCAAAAGCAACATACGGCACAACAACGGTAAGAATGTTCTTCCACATTTTGGTCAGATTAAAAACGGTGATTGCACCGGTCCATCGGCCGATCATTAAGCTTCCCCAAAAAAGTGAAATGAAGTGGCTAATTTGTGATTCATCATACCCGCCGAACTCGGGAAGCTTCAACAATGCTCCCAGATTGCTTTGAATCGTCACCTCAACGCCGACGTAAATAAAGATACCGATCATGCCGTACACCAGCTGAGGATATCGCAATGCCCCCGGTCCCGCTTCGATATGCTCATCCTGTGTAATCTTGGGGAGATTGGAAAAAATGAAAAACACCGCAACGGCGATAAAGAGTCCCGCAAGGAACATATACATCTGATTGATCGATCCGATTTCCACCTCTACATGTTTCACCAATCCACCGAAAAGGAAGTAGCTGACAATGAGCGGACCGATGGTTGTTCCGAACGAGTTGACGCCGCCCGCCAGGTTCAGCCGGTGTGCTCCCGTTTTTGGATTTCCCAGTGCAATGGCAAACGGCTGTGCGCAAGTCTGCTGGAGTGAAAATCCCACCGCGATGACAAACAAAGCACTGAGAATCAACCAATAGTTTCCGACATTGACGGCGCCGATCATTGCTACTGCACCTGCGGCGGAAATAAATAATCCGTACGCTATACCGAGTTTGTACCCGATCATATTCAGGAAGTCGATCTTCATCATTCTCTCTATAAGATAGAGTGTGAGAGAGCCGACGAAATAAGCGAGATAAAAAGCAAGGTCAATCAGCTGTGATTGAAACTGAGAGAGATTGAAATGTTCCTTGCAAAACGGAATGAAGACGCCGTTCGAAGCTGCCAGAAAACCCCAAAAGAAAAACACTGTGATCAGTGTTCCAAACTGTGATTTCGTAGAGGTTGATGTGCTCATTGATTTAACGTTTAAAGATGAATGGAATCTGTGTTTTGGGTCAATCGGTATTTCTGCTCGGCTAGAGTACAATATTAATATCAGGAATTCAACACCTATTCAGTAAATTTTCCGCCGCCTCCGTTTGATAGCGTTTCTTTTTTTCGTACCTTCTATTTGTTTACGAGAGGAGCGTCACTCCTCTTTTTTATTGTTCCCGGAATTCTATGGATATTCTTCAAGCGGTTGTTCTCGGCATCATTCAAGGATTGACGGAATTCCTTCCGATCAGCAGTACCGGCCATTTACGCATCGTTCCCGCGCTGTTCGGATGGAATGATCCGGGAGCGGCATTCACTGCGGTTATTCAATTTGGAACTCTGGTCGCCGTACTCCTCTATTTTAGAAACGATATCACCGCAATTTCCGGCTCGGTGATGAAGGGGATCGCCAACCGTTCCATGTTTCACGACCGCAATGCACAGATGGGCTGGATGATTGCCGCCGGCACTGTTCCGATTGTCATTGCCGGTTTCCTGCTGAAACATCAGATCGAAACTTCCTTCCGCTCACTCTATATCATAGCTTCATCTCTCATCATACTCGCACTGGTGCTGATGGTGGCCGAATACTTTACCAAAAGAAGATTGCAGCGGGGAGAACGGTTGAAATCACTTGAAGAGCTGTCGTGGAAAGAAGCCGTCATTGTCGGCTGCTGGCAGGCTGTTGCGCTTATTCCGGGATCGTCGCGCTCGGGAACAACCATCACGGGCGGATTATTCGTCGGAATGAATCGGGAAACAGCAGCGCGGTTTTCATTTTTACTTTCGCTTCCTTCGGTATTTGCCGCGGGTGTGCTGGAACTAGTGAAGGAGAGGGAGTTATTATTTTCCGCCGACATAGGGCTGCTGAACCTCTTCGTCGCCACGCTGGTGTCCGGCCTGGTCGGGTATGCGTCGATTGCTTTTTTGATCAATTATTTAAAAAAACATTCAACATATCTCTTCATCATTTATCGATTACTGATCGGATTCGGATTATTATTTCTATTGAGAGCCGGAATCCTTTCACCATTATAAGAAACGGTTGACGCTATGGAATTCGTAAAAGAGTTTTTTGAAAAACTGCGGGACATTCAGGCGTTAGTCGCCTGGGCAGGGTATTTCGGTCTGTTTCTCATTGTGTTTGCGGAAACCGGATTGTTGATTGGTTTTTTCCTTCCCGGAGATTCATTGTTATTTACCGCCGGATTATTTGCGGCGAAGGGATTGTTCAACATTTATGAATTAAACGTGTTGTTGATTATTGCCGCAATCACCGGCGATGCCGTCGGTTACTACATCGGAAAGACCGGGGGGCATGCGCTCTATGCGCGGGAAGATTCCCGTCTTTTTAAGAAGAAACATCTTATTGCTACGCGGGAGTTTTACGAAAAGTACGGAGCGTTCACTATTGTTGTGGCGCGATGGATGCCGTTTGCGCGGACCTTTGCCCCCGTTGTCGCAGGCATTGCCGAAATGCCCTACATGAAATTTGTTACCTACAATGTCGTCGGCGGAATATCCTGGGTACTCAGTATGACTCTTGCCGGATACTATCTCGGAACAGCCTTTCCGTCAATTGTTAATCACCTTGAAATAGTGATTGCCATTATTATTTTTCTCTCCCTGCTCCCCGGAATCATAAAGTACCTTCAAGTGAAATACGGAAAAGAAAAATAAGTTCGCGGCACGACCATTCGAATGCCGCTCCGTTTGCTTGATGAAAAATGTGTATCTTTCAGCGGCATGAAACGTTTTCCTCACATCCGGTTTCACGTAGATCCGATCTTCGAAAAGGAACTGCGGCTTCTTCCATGGAGCATACCGATCGCAGAGTGGCATCAATACGGGATACAGCTGTTGAACATAAAGCGGGGCGTTTCACGGCACGTTGTGGTCTTCGTGAAGACTGGTCTATTCGCATTCGGAATCAAAGAAATCAGCGAAGAAATCTCCAGAAAAGAAATTCATCATTATGAACAGCTGCTGTTAAAGGGAATCCACACCCTTGTGCCCGCCGGCTATGTTGTACGCGAGGAAGAACCGATCACCGTTGAAACACCTGTCGGTGTACAGCACGAGAGGAATTTCATCTCGCATACCGTTACCGTCCTGGTCACCAAAGTTTTGCCTGACTCATTGCTCTATTCAAGAAATTTCCGCAAAGAAAACCGGAGGAAAATTTGGGATGCCATTGTCCGTCTCTTCGTTCAGCTGCACAGCAACGGAATTTACTGGGGGGATGCATCGTTAGCCAACACGCTCATCAGGTTCGAGAAAAAAGATATCCCGTTCATCGGACTGCAGACAATTCTCATCGCGTATTTATCCGACGCAGAAACGATTGAAATCCGTCCGTCGCTGTCGGAGTCAATGCGGAATGAGGAAATAAATTTTTTCTTCGAATCGATGGATTGGATCAATGAGGATCTTCGCGCGAGCGGAATTGCACGGGATATGCTCGGAACGGAAGGGGACAAAACGTACATTCGGGAACGATACGATCTTCTCTATTCCGCAGAATTGAAAAAGAAACACTTTGAGGAACAGACGTCGTTCAACATCGATAAATTTCTTGGGAGCATCGACAGTCCCGATTATGTCGATCAGTTTCTCCGGCATATCGAGGAACACAAATGGTATGTGAGCGAACGTGAGCGACGCGATGTATCGCTGGCCGAAGCGACACGCAACTGGTATGAAGAAATCTTTGTGCCCATCTGCACACTGTTCCGAACGGAACACATTCTGGAAGTGTTCAAAGGAAAAACCGCAGCTGAGCTGTACATCGAAATCATGAACAATAAATATTATCTGAGCACTGCGGCGGGAAAAGATGTCGGCATGATTGATGCAATGAATGATTATGCCGAGCGCTTCGGAGCAGCGGCACAGCACGAACCGTTGTTGAAAATACTAACAGACAAGATGCTCAGCATTCTTCGTCTGAAGGAGTCGTTTCTGATTTCCTAAGAATGATAATTCGGATTCGCTGGCTTCGTCATAAATGAAAAAGCAAATGAAGAAAAGACGGTCTGGCGCATTCCAGCACATTAATTCACAGGCACAATATTTGCTACTAACAACTAAATGAGGACCAACATGTCGAGCACATCGTCCAAACAGGCCGCGGCGGAAATCGCTGAGTTGACATTTCAGCTTCTTGCAAACTGTCAGGAAAAAGAAGAGCGGATAGCACAACAATTAAACATCAACGTTTCCGAATTCAGGTGTCTTCGTGCGTTTCGCGATGATCAGTCCCTTTCCATCAAGAGTTTGATGGGACGCATCAACCTGAGCGGCAGCCGTCTGACGAGAATCCTGGCGGGACTTGAGAAAAAGGGATTTGCTCAACGACGCCTTGATATACACGACCGACGAAGCATTACCGTACATCTTTCGAAAAAAGGAATTGAACTGGCCAAGAAACTTGAGGAGCGGTATATAGAAATCCATCAAGAAATCTTATCCGGCATCCCCAAAAAGGTACATGCTCCGCTGATTTCCGGAATGCACAACATGCTTGCTTCGCTGCGAACATGGCTGAGCGAAACATAGGCGGATAGTTTTTCCCTCTGGATACTCTGTTGTTCCTCATATATAATTTTTTTTGAGCATTAACAACGGAGTGTTCCCATGACTCGCCATCGTCTCATACAATCATACTGTTTCATACCCCTCATCGTCGTTGCATTTGCACTGCTCACCGCCGGCTGCCGGGAAAACGACGATCATCTCTCCGTTGCAACGGCTGGAGGAGCCGGAAACAAAAACTGCGTTTCCTGTCACACGAATCATGCACTGCTCAAGGAGGTTCACTCGCCGGATACTGCCGCTGTTGCCGGCGGCTGCGGCGGCGAGACGCCTCATGTTGAACCGTACGACAGGGTGTATATGAATCCCGAAGGATACGCTGCGTTTTCCGCATCCGCTCACGGCAAAAAAGAGTGCGTGTGGTGCCACGGCGGAAATCCAGACGCTACGGACAAAGCATCCGCTCACACGAATAATTTCGTCCGGCATCCTTCAACACAGGCGGAAACAAAATGTATCACGTGTCATCCATCCCATTCCATTACACCGAACAGTCTTCATGCACAAGGATGGGGACAAAAAGCGATGTTGGTATCACGCTACGGCGTTCAGTCCTTCGATCAGCTTCCCGGTCATTTAAAAGAAGGATATGATAAAAACTGCGCTAAATGTCACGGTACATGCGGTGATTGTCATGTCAACAGGCCAAGTGCGGGAGGCGGAGGACTTCTGAAGGGACATCAGTTCACCAAAACTCCCGATATGATCGATCAGTGCGTCGCATGCCATACAAGCAGAGGAGGACATGCGTTTCTCGGCATCGCAACCGGAACATTACCCGACATTCACAAAACAAAGTTGAATGCTACCTGTTTAACCTGTCACTCCGGATTGGAATTACACGGCAACGGCATGGTATACGATCAGCGGTACAAAACGCCGCAGCTTCCCAAATGCGAACAGTGTCATTCAAACATTTCGTCGAGCAATACATATCACGCAGCACATATCACCTCGTTCAACTGTCAGACATGCCATTCGCAGGATTACAATAACTGCGGCAGCTGTCATGTTGGAGGAGAAGGGGCGCGGATCCATTCACATCAAAAATTCAAGATCGGCATGAATCCGATCAGGGAAACACGGCCGTACCGCATGGCTACAGTCCGGCAGTCGTTAATGGCGCCCGACAGCTGGAAGGAATACGGCGTCCCGCTGCTCGCCCAATTTGACTCGAAGCCGACGTACAAGTACACCACTCCGCACAATATTCAGCGGTGGACGTCGCGCACTCAGGTTGCCCAGGGTAAAACGTGTTACGACAATTGTCACATCATCAAGGAGGGAACGACGTACAGAAATAAACAGCTCTATCTTTTTAACTCTGATCTTGAAAGCTGGGAGCTCAATGCCACAAAAAATGTTGTGGTCGACGGAAAGCTTCCGGTCAGCTGGGGAGTTCAATAAATATTTTTCGCCCGGAACATTCGGGTGAAATCTTTCATCAACTATTATTAATTGAGGTGAATCATGAAAAAGCACAATTACCTGTATCTTCTCATCGCCGTCCTGATGTTCTCGGTCGGCTGTAAAGATGAAGATACGCCGGTCACACCGACACCGTCGGCTGTCAACGAATCGTCAGAGCTCGTTGCGTACGTCGAATCCAACAATGATTATATTTATGCCGCTTCATCGTTCGTCATTTCCGCCGCAACGTATCGCACCGAAGTTGTTGCGGATCCTGCCAAAGTGTATACCATCGACATTCGCAGTTCGGCGGACTACACCGCAAAGCGGCTGAAAGGTGCTGTAAATGTGCCGCTGGCAAATTTATACACGCATGTAAAAGGATTGTCAATGGCGAATTATAAATATGTCGTTGTCGCATGTTATTCGGGACAAACGGCCGCCTATGCCGTATCGATCGTTCGTTCGCTTCTTCCGCTTGCCGATGCCAACAAGGTGGTATCATTGAAATACGGAATGAGCTCGATCGATTCCTCGTTCGCAACATCGTTCTGGCTTTCCAAGACGAGCAATGCGCGCGCCGCCCAATTCGTCACAACAGCGGCACCGCCGAAACCTGCCGCGGGAGCTCTTCCTGTTATTTCAACCGGCAAAACGACCGGCAAAGAAATACTGGAAGCACGTGCAGCAAAACTGCTGACCGATGGATTCAATATTACCATTTCCGAAGCGTCTCTGTATACCAATCTGAGCAACTATTTTATTATCAATTACTGGCCCTCGGCGGCGTACCTCGATCCGGGACATATTGATGGTGCGTACAATTACGAACCATCCGCAAAACCGTTCAAAATGGATAATGTCCTTAAAACTCTGCCGACAGACAAACCGGTCGTGTTATATTGCTTTACCGGACAGACAAGCGCATACGTCGGTGCATATTTGAAAATGATCGGATACGATGTGAAGTCATTAACATACGGCGCCAACAGTATGATCTTTGATAAGATGAAGGCAAGTCCAAATACCTCCGCAAATGCATTTGTTCCCGCCAATGAGATCAAAGGTTATAAGGATCTGTTAGAGTAATCCACGCTCCTTAAGCTCAAATCTCGCACCAACGCCCGATCTGCTTCGGGCGTTGGTGTTTATACACCGCTTTTTTTTAGTCCAAATTTTTGTATTTTCTATTGAATATTTTTTATCACCGGATACCATTCTTATGACAACCATCGCCCCGCCGGCCGTCAAGCAGTTCGACGATGCCTCGCTTGAAAAAATCGCTTATAACAGCGTCAAATCCATACCGACCAAAGAGCAGAACGATCAATACCGTCTTGGATACCATATTTGGAATTATCTAAAAGAACAAAAGGGAACCGTCGCCGAAGCGGTAAAACAATCCGGTTCGCGCATTCTGATTTCGGAAAAAGATGCCGTCGCCATCATTGAGAAGTCGCTGCAACAGGCATTAACGTCGTAATCGTTGCACCGCAACCGGATATCATTCTTTTATTGTTCTCGCGGTGAGTCAATCCTATTGTCGGCATCGCTGTGAATGCACGTTCTGCATCAATCAACTATTAATAGTAATTCATGAACGGCTTTTGGAATATACTGAACGACCTCCTTTTGGCATTCATCCCGTTATTCGTAGCCATTGATGTGCCGGGACTTGTTCCGTTGTTCATTTCGCTCACCACCGGCATGACGCTGAAAGCAAAGCGCCGGCTGATTGTTGAGGCAACAATGACCGCCGGTGCAGTGGCGCTCATCTTTCTGATTCTCGGAAAATTAATTTTCCGGTTTCTCGGCATTACCGAAGATGATTTCCGCATCGGTGGCGGTATTGTTTTGATTGTACTTGCCGTAACCGATTTGTTGTTTTCGAGCGATGAGCGAAAGAATACGAACACCTCGGTCGGTGTCGTACCGATCGGGATTCCCCTCATTATGGGTCCGGCCGCGCTTACTGCCATTATCATTATCGTGGATGCGTACGGTTATTGGATCTCGATGGTGTCGTTGACGATCAACCTTCTGTTGGTCTGGATCACGTTCCGTCATTCCGATCTCGTTATTAAAGTGATGGGCGAGGGCGGGGCCAAGGCGTTTGCAAAAGTTGCGGCGCTCTTCATGGTGGCGATCGCGGTGATGATGATCCGTGTCGGCATTCAGAATATTCTTAAATAACCGTATCATGCCTTCCCATTTTCAATCCGTGCTGGAATCAATTTACAAAGAGGTGCGTCCCCTGCAGCGGACCGGACGGGTTGCCGATTATATTCCCGAATTGACGAAGGTGCCGGCCAATACGTTCGCCATGCATCTGAGAACAATCGGCGGAGAGGATTGTTCCGTCGGAGCGAGCACCGCAAAGTTTTCCATTCAAAGCATTTCAAAAGTATTCGCTCTTGCACTTGTTGTTTCCCGCGTCGGGGAAAAAATTTTCAAACGGGTCGGCGTGGAACCCTCCGGCAATTCGTTCAACTCTCTTGTGCAGCTGGAATATGAAAAGGGCATTCCGAGAAATCCGCTGATCAATGCCGGTGCGATGGTTGTGTGCGATGTTTTGATCGATCAGTTCCGCAATCCGCGTGCCGAACTTCTCTCCTTTGTCCGGTTATTGTCCGGAAACTCCGGCATCCGATATAACGAAGCGGTCTCGGCTTCGGAAAAAGCATACGGATACCGCAATGCTGCCATGGCAAACTTTCTGAAATCGTTCGGCAACATCCGCAATGATGTCGACGACGTGCTTGATCTTTATTTTCACATGTGCTCGATTGAAATGTCGTGCAAAGATCTTGCTTCCTCTTTTTTACTCTTTGCCAATCATGGAAAACTGCCCGGATCCAATAAACAATTGCTGACCAAAAGCCGGACAAAGCGGCTGAACGCCATCATGCAAACGTGCGGATTTTATGATGAAGCGGGTGAGTTTTCTTTTTCTGTCGGACTTCCCGGAAAAAGCGGCGTCGGCGGCGGCATTGTTGCCTTTCATCCGCACCGCTATGCCGTCGCGACATGGAGTCCCCGCCTCAATTCAAAAGGAAATTCTGTTATGGGAATGAAAGCACTCGAACTGTTGACGACAAAACTGGGCGCTTCAATTTTTTAATCTGAACGACTCTCTGTGCGTCGTTGCTTTTTCAATCATTAACTTTCTATCTATCTGTCTATGCTTCACTCACTCCATCGACCCGCAAAAGAACCTTCCGAATCATCGCCGACACTGATCATGCTGCATGGACGGGGATCGGATGAGCATGATTTGTTCGGACTGTGCGATCATCTTGATCCGCGGCTCACCATCTATTCCCTCCGGGCTCCGTTTGAATTCGAGTGGGGAGGATATGCATGGTTTGATCTTTTCGAAGACGGATCGGTGGATGAAAAAAGTTTTCTTCAGAGCCGCACCGAGATCCTTTCATTTCTTTCGACGGTGCAGACTACGCGGCTCTTTTTGCTCGGTTTCAGCATGGGGGCAATCATGTCGTACGCTCTTGCCTTAACAAAACCGAAGCTCTGCAGCGGCATTTGTGCTTTGAGCGGATTTGCTCCCCTCCAGCTCCGGCAGGAATACAAGCTTGATGAGCTGAACGATCTCGACATCTTCATCTCGCACGGCATTCATGATCCGGTCATTCCTGTTGCTTCTGCGCGGGCAACCAAAGAGATGCTTTCCGGCTCCACGGCTCGTGTCAGCTACAATGAATATCCGATGGCACACCAGATCAACAATGAATGTTTATCGGATTTGACCGCATGGCTGTCCGTTCGTATTTTGTAATGGTTATGTCTCCGTGATACTTATGTGATGTTCCCTTTGCATCTTTACTTTGCCGGAAGGAGAATTCATGAAAAATATACTAATGGTTGCCGCCTCAATCCGATGGTCCGCTCTGCTTGGAATGACAATGTTCATCATGTCATTTACTTTTTCTCAGGATCATCAAAATCTTGTTGTACAAACGATCAACGGTGAAGACATGTCGCTTGAAGCATTGACGGAACGGGGACCGGTGCTTCTCAATTTCTGGGCATTATGGTGCGAGCCGTGTAAGATCGAAATGAAACAACTGCAGTCCCTGTATGAACGATATCAATCGAAAGGATTTTCGATTCTCGCCGTCAATCAGGACAATCAAAAAAGCATTGCTAAAGTTGCATCGTACGTTTCGTCGCAGCAATACACATTTCACATCAGCACGGATTCCGACGGCGATGTTGCTCAGCGGTTTAATGTGCAGAGCATTCCGTTAAGTTTATTGTTCGATACAAACGGAACCATTGTGTATAAAGCTCTCGGATATAAACCGGGAGACGAACGAAAAATTGAAGAAGCGCTTGAAAAACTTTTCCCGGCCGGCAATGCAGAGTAAACGGAGATTGACATTTGGTTCGACGCTGCTGTTGTTGGCGATCTTTTTTCCGTTGTTCGTTTCATCACAAACCGTCACTCCGTCGGTTTCAAACATCCTCCGGTATGGGAATGGTGAACGGGGCTTCGGAGGGCTGGCAAAGAGTGTTTCCTATTTCGAAAATCTGACCGATCTCCGGCTGAATCTTCAGCCAAGTATTACTCTCGGATTCCGTCTTCTGGCGGACCAGCCCCCGGAAGTCGGCGATCCGTTTCAAGGAGTGCAGCGAAGGTTTATCGAATTCCGTCAGGATCGTCTGGTGCTGCGGGCGGGAAACTTTAACGAGATTTTTGGAAGAGGACTGGCGCTGAATTTATTTGAAAACCGCGGTCTGGCGTATGACTCCTGGATGGACGGTGTAAAAGCGAATTACAAACATTCGATGGTTAACGCCACTATCCTCGGCGGCACGCTTGACTTTCGCGATTCCGTCACGATCGCACGATACGAACGGTACAAAATCCGTGCAGCGAATATTGAAGTCAGTCCGTTGCGCGGAGTGACGATCGGCGGCAGTTTTGTCGGCGCGGA
>CAZQSI010000001.1:14696-16871 GCA_964596155.1 uncultured Chitinophagaceae bacterium | reverse complement strand
CATAATTACACACTGCTTACGCGCGCACTGCATCAGGTGGATTTTAACGATGAGGTTGGATTTCAACTGGAGGCATTTTATTCGGTTTCCTCTGCTACTACTCTGAATATCAACGGAAGTGTTGCAAGCAGACATCATTATTATGATTATAATGGCTCAGCATTCCAATTTGCCGAACGGAAGCGGGATGATGCATTCCTTCCGTCGCTCAATCGCCGCCTGTCGCCGTATTGGGAACTTTTTTTCGAAGCTGAGCATTATTTTGAAGAGACATCCGCGCTTCGTCTCGGTCTGGCGCGGAGAGCAAATATCTTTTATAATGATTTCACCGGCTCACAGTTCAGCCATACGCAGCAGGCAACGATCATCCCCATTCAAATTCAGTATGCTCTTGGGGGAGAATATTCGCTGATCGTTCAAACCGAAAATGAATTTGCATACGACAGTTACAATACAAAAAACGAGAAATACTACACGCAGCTTCTTACATTAATTTTTACACGGTCTCCGGATCTTTCCGTTACGGCTCGATACGAACATACGACGGATCGGGCGGATCCTTCGGGACGAAGAGACTGGCTGGTGGGCGAAGTTGGATATTCATTCGGTCAGTCTCACACCATGACGGTTTCGTACGGCAAAGAGCGGGGCGGACAGGTCTGTTCAAACGGAGTCTGTCAATATCAGCTGCCGTTCGAAGGCGTCCGATTTTCATTGCGAAGTCAGATTTGAAGGAGGGAAACAAATGATGAAATCAATAAATTATGTTCTTGTAGTTGTCTGCCTGACAGCTGCCTCGTATGCGGGAGAACGGAAAGTTCTGGTTGAGATGTTTACAAATTCTCATTGTTCACTCTGTCCCTCGGCGCATTCGGCGGTCAAATCGTATGTATCATCCAGTCCGAATGCACATCGGGTCCGGAATATTTACTACCACACCACGTTTCCCTACAGCAACGATCCGTTGTCTCTTGCCAACACAACGGAACCAAATGCTCGAAATGCGTACTATAACGGACCGACATCCACACCGAACACATTTTTTGACGGTGCAAACCAGGGACGGTCATATTCATCGTTTGCTTCAAGTCTTGATGCCCGAATGAACGTCGACAGCCCGTTGGGAATTTCGCTGTTTGGATCCAAAAACGGACAGAGCGTCACCGTGACAGCTGTTATCTCTCAAACGGGTACCATTTCGAAGACCGATCTTGTTGTTCACATGGTCGCCGTCGAGAACGTCTCATACGTAGGCAATAATGGTGTCTCTCCGCAGGATTTTGTCATGAGAAAGATGATTACGCCACTCAACGGTGATCCTTTTACCATGGATGCCGGTTTTTCAAAGCAGGTGACTCATTCCGCACAATTAACGAATATCACCGATATGAACAACGTCGGCGTTGTTGTCTTTGTGCAAAGCGTTTCCACGCGGGAGGTTTACCAATCCGAATATATTTCGGCATCGACGCTGACGTCGGTTCAGAAAAATTCATCGTCGGTCCCGGCGTCCTTTTCTCTGGAACAGAATTTTCCCAACCCGTTCAATCCATCAACGACCATATCATTTTCAATTCCTTCGGACGGATTTGTTTCGTTGAAAGTGTTCGACATGCTGGGTAACGAAATTAATGGTTTGATAAACACCCATCTCGAATCAGGTTCGTATTCACGCCGATTCTCAGCGGCAGATGCCAACATCTCATCGGGATTATATTTTTATCGGCTGGAGCATGGCGGGCAAACGCTTGTCCGGAAAATGGTGTTGTTAAAGTAGCATGCATCGATTAGCAGGACATATCATTCTCCTCGCTGCAGTTTCGTTCCAGGCACCGGCGGGCGAAAAAAAAGTGTTGCTGGAGATGTTTACCAACGCGCACTGCTATGCCTGCGTCCCCGCTTATGAGCTTTTCCGTCAGTATCAAACGACCAATATCAACTCATCAAAAACATCGTATGTGTTTTACCACATCACACAGCCCGGGGTGGAAGATTCCATCTATTTTCAAAACAGGGCGGAGTCGGATCAGCGCAATGTGTATTATGGATCGATTCAGACGGCGCCGCTTCTCTTCATCGACGGCGTGCTGACCGGCAGCAACACAAAGACCTGGCAGCAATATATCTCTTCAAAATTCCCTTCGTCAAGTCCGCTCGCTATCACCATTCGAGGAA
>CAZQSI010000001.1:13369-14596 GCA_964596155.1 uncultured Chitinophagaceae bacterium | reverse complement strand
ACCGCATTTCTTCAGAGCGCCTCAAAAAAAACGGTCCACCAATCCGAAATGATATCGACGACATTTTTTACACTCACGTCGGTCTCTACGGATCATCAACCGCCGAAGCAATTTGTGCTGCGGCAAAATTATCCCAATCCATTTAATCCGTCAACAACCATTGCATTTCAGATTCCGTCCGAAGAGCATGTTACGCTTTCCGTTCACGATCTGCTTGGTTCGACGATTGCAACGCTCGTCGACCGTCGGCTTCCCGCCGGAGTATACACCGTTCCGTTTGATGCATCGGCACATCCTTCCGGCATTTATTTTTATTCGCTGCGGAGCGGCGCGTTGAGGTCATCGCAGAAGATGCTGCTGATTCGATAAACCGGCTGTTGTCCATTGCTAAGGATTGAACAATTCTCGATTCACGGCTATGGTGTTCACGGATAGGCAATCCGGATAATTTATTCCGATGTGATATTTTTGTGATACTTATCCGGTACATTGGTAGAAACATCAATCGTTTATTTTTTGCGGGTTTGTTATGAAACATGTGCTGGTGATCGAAGACGATAAAGATATCACCGAACTGCTGAACATCCACCTGAAGGACCTCGGGTGCAAGGTATCGACTTCGCACGACGGAAGCAAAGGATATGGGCAGACACAGAAAAGCGCATTCGATCTTATTGTGCTCGATGTTATGCTCCCGAATATGGACGGTCTGGAAATTTGCCGCCGCATTCGCGCCGACAAAAACAACACACCGATACTGATGCTGACGGCAAAATCGGAGGAACTGGACAAGGTGCTCGGACTTGAAGTCGGCGCCGATGATTATCTCACAAAACCGTTTAGTGTCCGCGAATTCATTGCTCGGGTGAAAGCGATCTTCCGCAGGGTCGAGGCGATGCAGAGTGAAACGGAAACGGCGGAAAAAGCGTCCCACATAGAGTTCGGCGATCTTTCCATCGACAGAGAACGGCGCAAGGTCCAGCTGAAGGGGAAACGAATTGATCTGACCGCAAAGGAATTTGAACTTCTTCTTCTCTTTGCAACGCATCCCGGAAAGACCTACACCCGCGAGCAATTGCTGGAACTCGTCTGGGGATATCAATTTAACGGATATGACCACACCGTCAATTCGCATATCAACCGGCTGCGTTCAAAGATTGAAGATGACATGTCCAAACCAAAATATATTCTGACCGCGTGGGGCGTTGGATACCGTTTTGCGGAACG
>CAZQSI010000001.1:0-13269 GCA_964596155.1 uncultured Chitinophagaceae bacterium | reverse complement strand
CCAAACCAAAATATATTCTGACCGCGTGGGGCGTTGGATACCGTTTTGCGGAACGGGAAGAAGTTGAACAATAACCGCGGTGCTTTTATACCATCCTCACGCCATGAATTCATGAAAAAGTTTTTCAGCTCAATATACTGGAAAGTTTCCGCGACGTTTCTCGCCATTCTGGTCGTTCTGTCGGCGATCTACATTTACATCATCGCATTTTCCGCCGAGATGTACTTTCAGGAAGCGAACCAGCGGCTGAGTGTTCCCATCGCACAGCGTCTGCTGGATCATTACCGGCCCGTTGTTGATCATCGGCTTGATTCCGCGCGCCTGGAAGAGATCTATACGATTCAGAAACTGTTCAATCCGAGCATTGAAGTGTATGTGCTGGACACCGCCGGCACCGTTCTCTCTCACTGCCCGTCCAACACCAAAGTCTGCCGAATGACAGTGTCGATCGATCCCGTGAAACAATTCGTCATGCAGAAATGGCCTGCGTTTCTGATGGGGGATGATCCGAAATATGAAATGAAAGAAAAAACTTTTTCGGCGGCCGAAATACTGGACGGAGAGAAAGTGATCGGGTATCTCTATGTTGTGCTGGGAAGCGAGGAGTTCGACAACAACATTAATCTGCTGGCAGGGAGTTATATTCTCAGCATCGGCACACGCTCCATGACCATAACGCTGTTCGCCGCCGCAATGATCGGGTTGATCTCGCTCCTGTTCATAACAAAAAATTTGCGGACGATTGTCCGAACGGTGCGGGATTTTCAGCAGGGGAATCATGCGGCCCGCATCCGCCGCTTCTCCACCGGCGAGCTGAACGAACTGGCCGTATCATTTAACGAGATGGCCGATACCATCGAACGGAATATTGAAGAAATCAAAACCATGGACAACCTGCGGAGAGAGCTTGTGGCAAATGTTTCCCACGATCTCCGAACGCCGCTTGCCACCATTCACGGCTATATCGAAACATTGCTGATCAAATCGGAGACGCTGGAACACAGCGAGAGGGAAAAATATCTTAAAACGGTTCTCTCGTCCACCGACCGTCTGCGCACGCTTGTCGAAGAGCTGTTTGAACTCTCTAAGCTCGAAGCAAAGCAGACCAGACCGAATCCAGAACCGTTTTCCGTTTCGGAGTTGGTGCAGGATATCGGACAAAAGTATTCCATCGTTTCGGAAAAAAAGGGCGTGCGGTTACGGTGTATTACTCCCCGCGATCTTCCGTTGGCGGTCGCAGACATTGCGATGATTGATCGTGTCATTCAGAATCTTGTCGACAATGCGTTCAAGTTTACTCCGGCGGGCGGTGAGGTGCGGATCGAGCTGAAGAATAAGGTGAATACTATTGATGTCTCCATCATCGATACGGGAGCGGGCATTCCCGAATCGGATATCCCTCATATCTTCGATCGCTATAATAAAGGAAGTCAGAAAAACATGTTCCAAAATGAGGGTGCCGGTCTCGGTCTGGCAATTGTAAAGAAAATTCTTGAAGTGCATAATTTGTCCATTGTCGTCGACAGCAGGGAGCATCATGGGACGACATTTACCGTCACGCTTCCTGTATATTTGTCCAACATTTCAAACAATAAACCGGATAATTAATACATCGGCGTTAAGAGTGCTCTATTGTAAGATTTTTGATGATTGTTGTATCATGAAAACTGTATAAAAACAATCATTTTATACGGTTGTGATGATTTTGTGACATGTAATATGTAGTTTGCATCATAATAACAAAACGGTAAATATCCGAGTTATCCTATGAATTACATATGTTTGGTTTCGCTGTTCGTCATCGTGCTTTCGGGCTGCAGCAGCAAAGATTCTGGTGCACCGGTTTCCCACTCTTCACAACAGACAACGACATCAGAAGCGGATCTCTATTTTAAGGGAAAAAGCTCGGCCGGTTTTGTGTACTACAAACATTCAATGGATACCATCGCAAAGGCAGGCGGTTCAGGTCACTCTCAGCCCCGGCTGCGGACTCGCTATAATGCCGTTGCGGCGGAAGCTCTTGATGCGGCGGGAAAAGTAAAAACGGGAAGTGTCTTCAGAGATTCATCGCTGATTGTGAAGGAATTGTATTCGGGATCAACGCTTGACATTCTTGTGTTTCTCTACAAGAAAAAAGGGGACGCCAATGCCGATGCAAACGGATGGATCTGGGCGGAAACATCGCCGACGGGAAGTTCAATTTATCCTGCCAATCTTAAAGGAGCTGGTTGTATCGGCTGCCACTCAACCGGAATTGATTATACGCGCATGAATGATGCGCATCCTTAATATGATAAAGAATCTTTTCATCGTATTCGTCGTTCTGAGCACCATCGGTATCTCCGGAGAGAATTTGCAATGGAAGATTGAAGGAGGAATGGTCTTCTCCCATTTTCAGCAGCAGGTAAAACGCGCCGTCGGCGAACCGAGGGGTCAGAGACTCGTCAATGATTTTCAGCTGGGCGGTTTGCTGTCGGGATATTATCGTGTTCATGATCTGCTTCATGTCGGTCTTTTTGTGCGGGTGGACCGGGGCGAACGTTTCCTCGCTCACTTTAACGGATTCGATGTTAACGGGAAGACTCAGACGAAAGATGGGATTGGCGGAACATATACGGAAGTGTGGCTGGGTCCGCTTGTCCAGTTCCAATGGAAGCAATTAACTTTTGACGCGGGATTTGCGCCGTACGGAACGCGAAGCGATAATGCCCGCGGAGATATTCCGAATGCGAACAATTCTGCAAGCGGAGCCTTTTCGCTTCATCCGACCATAGCGTGGTTGTTTTCGTTGGGAGGAAATTTCGACATAACGGAACAGATCGATGTGCTGATGAAGATCGAATATCGTCCCCGGTATTACAGCAAACGCGGCGGCGAAAATCTTATCAGCGATATTGAACACGGAACACAAAGCATTGCTCCTGTTCTCGGCGTGGCATATTCTTTTTGATTTTTTTTACCATCAAATCGGATGTTTTTATCCGATGAATGTATAATTCACTCAGTTCCACTATCCACCATCATTAAAGGAGTTGTTATGAAACCAAACAAATTTTCCAATCTGTTGATGACCGCTGCAGTTGCCGGTCTCTTAAGCGGTTCGCTTGCTCAGGCGCAGGACAAAGCTCCGGCCAAAGCAAAGGATAAAAAGGAAGCAAAGAAAGACGGCTGCAGCGGAAAAGACGGCTGTAAAGGTAAGGAAGGAAAGAAGCATAAAGACGGCTGTAAAGGAAAAGACGGCTGCAAGGGTAAGGAAGCAAAGAAAGATAAGGATGGCTGCAAAGGAAAAGACGGCTGCAAAGGAATGGATGCGAAGAAGGATAAGGACAGCTGCAAGGGCCACGATGATATGAAGAAGGAAGAAAAGGAACCGAAGTAATATTCTTTTTCAGTCTCCGCAGCTCCGGATCTGTTTGCGCAGATCCGGAGTTCTATTGATACTGATGACAAACCCGATGACTCCCAATAAATGGAATATACCCGATTACGGATTCGGCGTCGGCCTGCGAAGTGTGCATTACAATTATATTCTGGAGCACAATCCGCCGGTTGACTGGTTCGAAGTAATCTCGGAAACCTATCTCGACTCTAAAGGACGGGTGCGGTATGTTTTGGATAAAGTCGCCGAACGGTATCCCATCGTCCTTCACGGCGTTTCTCTTTCCATCGGCAGCAGCGATCCGGTCAACTTCGAATATCTGAAATTGCTGAAAGCACTCGCCGACCGGGTGAAATCGCCGTACATCTCCGACCATCTCTGCTGGACGGGCGTCAATGCACACAACGTTCATGATCTTCTCCCTATTCCCTATACCGAAGAATCGCTGAAACATATAGTCAATAAAGTGAAACAGGTGATGGAATTTATGGAGCGTCCGTTGGTGCTGGAGAATGTTTCCACCTATGCTCAGTTTTCTTCCTCTTCGATGACGGAATGGGAATTTCATGCGCGTCTGATGGACGATTCGAAGTGCGGAATGCTGATGGATGTCAACAACATTTATGTCTGCGCATACAATCACGATTTTGACGCCAAGGCATTCATCGACAGAATCGATCCGTCCCAGATCTGCCAGTATCACCTTGCCGGCCATACGAACAAGGGGACGCATATTCTTGATACGCACAACGATCATGTGATTGATGCAGTATGGGAACTCTACCGTTACGCATATCAGCGGACCGGCGGACGGAACACTTTGCTCGAATGGGATGAGGATATTCCCGAATTTTCCGTCGTTCATGAAGAAGCTTTAAAGGCGAAAAAATACCGAAACGAAAAAATTGATTCATCCCGCGTCTTTGTCCGTCCGGCAACGGCCCCGCAGGTGCGGGTCACCCCGGTTGAGAAAAACGAACGAGTTAACTCCATGAGTCACAAATTGTAGGGATTCCCGAATTCACCGCCATGAAAAAATCGAACAGACAGATTCCATTGGAAACGGTTCAGCGCTGGATGCAAAGCGTGATTGAGCATCCCGGAACAAACGAGGAGTCTTGGCATTCGGGTCAGGCGCAGGAGGCGCTGCCGTATGACGAAGCATTGTCCGAAGTGCTTCCGTCCAAAACGCTGTCGCCAATGGAGCGAATTGCAATTTACCGGAGAATGTTTTTCCTCCGCATGACCGAATCGATGGCGATCGATTATCCGGGTGTGAAACAACGACTGGGAGAGGAAGCGTTCGATCGGTTGATCGCCGACGACTACATCCGGAAATATCCTTCCACAAGTCACACGTTGAACCATTTAGGCAGACACTTCCCGAAGTTTATTCTCGAATCAAAATTGAAGGAAAAAGAATTCCTGTACGATTTGGCGAGACTCGAACTTTCGATCACGACGATGATGGATATGGATGAGTCCCCTCTGTTGACGCAGAAAGAGATCGAAGCAGTCGCGCCGGAACAATGGGAAACGGCACAATTGATTCCGATTGCTGCATTGGAACTTCTGCAATTCCGTTATGATGTCTGCAGCTATCTGGATGCAGTGGTCGATGAAACAGAACCTGCCGAACCGAAAGCAGGAACTTCGTATGCGGCAGTGTACCGGAATAATTTCAGAATGTATTGGAGCGAATTATCGGAACAGCAATTCACGCTCCTTTCCTCCCTGGCATCAGGAACGCCGTTCGGAAAAGCAATTGAATCGCTTACGGATCAGTTTTCCGGTCCGGGGGAAGACATTCAGAAGAAATTGTTTCTCTGGTTCGGGGAGTGGGTGCAGAATGGATTTTTCTCACGGATTGAAATACAGGAATAATACTATGGCGTCAATCATGCCAACAATGCGGAACATGGCAAGAACATTTCATCAATGGTACGGCAGGTTTCTTTCTTATCTTCAGCATCCGCTCCTTCTGCTTATCCGGCTCTACTGGGGTTATGATTTCTATCAGACGGGACTCGGAAAGCTGAACAACCTGGAGCGGACGACCGAATTTTTTGCTTCGCTGGATATTCCTTTCCCCTATCTCAACGCCATTGCCGCCGGCACCACCGAACTTGTGTGCGGATTGTTGCTGCTGGTCGGATTCGGTTCGCGGTATGCCGCGGTTCCACTTATTATCATACTCTCCGTAGCGTATATGACCGACGATTACGAAGCGCTTTCCAACATCGTTTCCGACGTCGAATCATTCGTCGCTGCAACACCGTTTCAGCACCTGCTGGCCTCTTTGATCATTTTAGTGTTTGGTGCAGGAGCATTATCGGTGGACGGACTGATGGGGAATAACAAAAAGCATTGATTTGCATTAATGAAAATCATTTTGTGCACCGGCCGAATTAATCGGCTTTCTGTTCCGCGCAGCGGCTGACTGATTCTGTAACATTTCTGCACCATCGACCCGTACCGGTTCGAAACCAATCCCTTTCTTGTTCAACTTCCAAAATTTAGCTATCTTCTTTTCACCATAACTATTTGCAGGTGCCGATATGCGAAATGTCGTTGTTACGGGAATGGGTCTCATCTCGCCTCTTGGACTTTCCGTTCAGGAGTCGTGGAAAAACGCAAAAGCCGGTCAGTCGGGAGCCGGACACATTACACGGTTTGACAAAGAGCGATTTACAACAAAAATTGCCGCAGAAGTTAAGAATTTTGATGCAACGAAATATTTTGAGCCAAAGGAAGTAAACCGCTGGGATCTCTGTATTCAGTATGGAGTCGGCGCGGGACTTGATGCGGTAGCCGATTCAGGATTGACCATTACTCCCGAGAATGCCGAACGAGTCGGCATCATCATCGGTTCCGGTGTGGGCGGACTTATCGGTATCAGTCATACCTCGGTAAAACTTGAAGAAGGGGGACAAAAGCAGGTTTCTCCCTTTTTTATTCCGTCGGTAATTATCAACATGATTTCTGGGATGCTTGCCATCCGTCTCGGCGCCAAGGGAATCAATTACGGAGTGGTCTCCGCCTGCGCGACAAGCAATCATGCTATTGCGGACGGTTTCCATGCCATTCGCCGCGGTGAAGTTGATGCCATGATCGTCGGTGGCGCGGAGGCTTCCATCACCGAAATCGGCGTTGCCGGATTCTGCTCAGCGCGAGCGATGAGCCGCAGAAACGATGAACCTCAGCGTGCATCACGTCCGTTCGATAAAGATAGAGACGGATTTGTCCTCGGAGAAGGTGCGGGAGCATTCGTGATTGAAGATGAAGAGCATGCGAAACGGCGCGGTGCTAAAATTTACGGACGGATACTGGGTGTCGGCATGACGGCGGATGCGTTTCATTTCACCGCTCCTCCGGATGACGGCGACGGCGCCATGCGCGCCATGAAGCTGGCGGTGCAATATTCCGGATTAAAACCAGAGCAGATCGATTATGTGAACGCACATGGAACGTCAACGGGTCTCGGCGATATCGCGGAAACCAAAGCGGTCAAACGGCTCTTCGGCGAACATGCAAAAACAATAATGGTCAGCTCCACAAAATCGATGCACGGTCACCTGCTCGGCGGAGCCGGCGCGGTGGAGGCGGTGCTGACGATTCTTGCGCTAAAAGAGGGAATCATTCCCCCGACGATTAACCTGGACAATCCCGACCCAGAGTGTGATCTTGATTATGTTCCGAATACCGCGAGAACAAAGGAGATTCAGTTCGCACTCTCCAACGGCTTTGGCTTCGGAGGTACAAATGCGAGCATCTGCTTTGGAAAAGCTTAAATGACGAAACGTGTCCCAACACGGGCCTTAACCTTCCTTGTCGTGGATGACGATATCCGCCTCTCTCTGTTTTTTAAGGAAGCATTGATACAACTCGGTCACAAAGTATTCGTCACGGTAAACGAACATGCGGCGCTGGAATTGTTAAAGCAGGAACCTGTCGACATTATGATTTGCGATCTCGTCCTGCCGGGATTAGATGGAACAAAGATCGTCTCCATTGTGAAAGAGTTTTATCCCCGCACATTTTCCGTGCTGATCTCAGGACATCATCACAAGCTTGATGCATACAACACGCAAACGGTTGAGGCGGATCTTGTCATCGGAAAACCGATTCTGAAAGAAACACTCAACAATATTATCGAATACTATTTCTTGAAACATCAGAGGCCCGCAAACACGGTATGAAGAGCACGCGAAACGTTACGATCGGACTGGTGCAGATGAGCTGCACGAACGACACAAAAAGTAATTTTGAAAAAGGAGTGCGTGGAATTCGGGAGGCCGCGGGGAAGGATGCGAAGATCGTCTGTCTTCAGGAGCTCTTTACGTCATTGTACTTCTGCGACAAAGAGGATTATGCTCCGTTTAACCTTGCCGAATCCATTCCGGGTCCTTCCACAGAAGCACTGCAGCCGGTCGCCAAAGAACTCGGCGTGGTCATCATCGCTTCGCTGTTTGAAAAGCGTGCGGAGGGAGTTTATCACAACACCACCGCGGTGATCGATGCGGACGGAAGCTATCTCGGAAAATACCGCAAAATGCATATTCCGGATGATCCATCGTACTACGAAAAATTTTACTTTACGCCGGGAGACCTCGGATTTAAATCTTTTTCCACTGCCTACGGAAAACTCGGCGTGTTAATCTGCTGGGATCAATGGTATCCCGAAGCAGCGCGACTCACTGCGCTGACCGGAGCCGAAATTCTTTTTTATCCGACGGCGATCGGATGGGCAGACGGAGAATCTTCCGAAGTAAATACAGTTCAGCACGATTCCTGGGAAATCATTCAGCGCTCTCACGCTGTCGCAAACGGCATTCCGGTTGTTTCCGTTAACCGAGTGGGCCGCGAAGGGAATCAGACATTCTGGGGCGGTTCATTTGTCGCCGGCAATCAGGGCGAACTGCTGTACAAAGCATCGCATGACAAAGAAGAAGTCGGTATTGTGACGGTTGATCTCGCGCGCGCAGGATCTACAAGGGTCCATTGGCCGTTTTTACGCGACAGAAGAATCGATGCTTACAACGACATCGTGAAACGGTTCATCGATTAACACAGTCAGTTTCAAATCCTCATTTATCAACACGTCAAACGCATAGCAATCATGACTCCAAAACAATTAGGATATCGGTTTCCTGCGGAGTGGGAGCCGCAGGACGCTACCTGGCTTTCGTGGGCACATAAAGAGGCATCATGGCCCGGAAAATTTGAACCGGTACCGTACATCTACACCAATATCGTCAGGACGATTTCCCGATTTCAGCATGTGAAAATCAACGTGAAGGATCAGGAAATGTTCGACGACGTTACATCGCGTCTGACGCTTGCGGGCGTTCCGGAGGATCGCTTCACGCTTTACATTATTCCCACCAATGATGCATGGTGCCGGGATCACGGACCCGCATTTGTCATCAATCCGAATGCAACAGAAAAAAAGGCGATTGTCGACTGGGGCTACAATGCGTGGGGCGGAAAATATCCGCCGTTTGATCTTGATGACGCCGTGCCGACAAAAATTGCCGAGCAATACAAGGTTCCGCTGTTTCTTCCCGGCATTGTGATGGAGGGCGGAGCCATTGAGGTGAACGGAAAGGGCTGCCTGCTCACAACCAAAGCATGCCTGCTCAACAAAAACAGAAATCCGGAGCTGAATCAGGATCAGATTGAAACATTTTTAAAGGATTATTACGGTCAGGAAAAAATTCTCTGGCTGAACGACGGAATCGTCGGCGATGATACGGACGGTCACATTGACGATCTTGCACGGTTTGTAAATCCGTCAACGATCGTCACCTGCGTTGAAGAGGATACAGAGGATGAAAACTACGAAATACTTCGGGAAAATCTCGAAATGCTCCGCACGTTCACGGATCAGGATGGCAAGCCGTTTACGATCGTCGAACTGCCGATGCCGGGAGTGGTGGCATATGAAGGACAGCGCCTGCCGGCGAGTTACGCAAATTTTCTGATCGGCAACGGATTTGTTCTTGTGCCTGTCTTTAATCACCCGAACGATTTGAAGGCGCTCACAATTTTGCAGGAACAGTTTCCGGAGAGAAGCGTGATTGGTATCGACTGTGTCGATCTTGTGTGGGGATTGGGAACGTTGCACTGCATCAGTCAGCAGGAACCAAGCATTCTGTAATTTCCTTTTAATCGAAGAAACTCCTTGAACGCCGTCCATGACGGCGTTTGTTTTTAAATACTTAGCACGCTTCTGCTGCAATTGCCTCCCTTTTTTGTCTCTTTTTGTTCAACCTATCCAACCAATACAATGAAATCAAAATAACGTATTTACGTGATTGCGGATCGTCGTGTCGGAATCTATATTTTCCCTAAAAAATAATTTGAAGGGAGAACGCCATGGCGATCAATACATCTGAGATCAAATCGTATGTCGAACGGAACATCAAGCAGGTAAAAACCGTTCAGAGTGTTTCGCGTCCATTAAACGTATCGTATGATACGCTCCGTAAGTCGTTTTTACGGAATGAGCGAACGCCGCTTGCCGATTACATCACCGCACAAAAGGTCCGGGCAATGAAAGAGCTTTTGCTCGCCAGCGATCACCCCTGTTTTTATATCTGCTATGAATACGGCTACCGCGAAGACAGCGGAGCAAAAGTCTTCAAAAAACTGACCGGTATGACGATGAAACAGTATCGGAAGAAGTTCAAGAATAGCGGTGGAAAACCGGCCGAGGAAATGATCACCCCACAGTAATACTGCGCCCTAATCCTTAAATAACAATAGTGACTATATGATCAGACGTAGGATGATCTCATTAGTTATTATCAATACTTTTTGGCTTTACAAAATCTTGCTATATCCATCATTTATTGGATGTACAGAAACTCCTAATTCACCTATTTCAATCCAGCCGGAAGAAACAATGTGGAAGGAGGTGCCAGAATTTAATCATTGTGACATCCGGTATATGATTCAATTTAATAGTGAACTTTATGCAACCGTTGTAAATACCAATTCAGCTGGCCAATACCGATGGGCACTTTTAAAAACAGGTGACGGTAATTCTTGGAGTATTGTTAAGACCTTTTCTGAAGAGGTTGGTCCAATGACCGTGGAGGGCGACTCTTTATACGTGCTCACTGATCACTTTATTCACAAAATGAACAAACTCGGAGAATGGGTTGTCAAATTTGGTCTGCCGTGGCAAATTGCAGACGCGGAAGCAAACGGCGACATGGTGTTTCTCAACGGTGATTTGTATGTGGCGCAAACAAGATTTACCGGGTTTCTTTTTGCGGTTTCACCGGATAGCCAGTGGCAGAGAATATACTATCCCGATGGTCTTGAAAATGGACATGCCGTTGCGAAATTTCTAAAATCTAAAAAGGATGGCGTTGAGTTTGCATATATTCGAACGCGGTATGGAGTAGGAAGCTATTTTGCCACTTTAATAAATGACAGTATTAAATATATGCACAATGGATTATTAAATGACCCCATGGGATTTAATTCAATGACCATTCATAATGATACGTTGTTTGCTGGATTTGAATTTGACAATCCCAAATCGAGTGTTGTTGTTTATTGGAGTAACAATGGCTGGAGGCTTTATTTCGATTCGTTGCCAAATTCTAAAACCGCATTTAATTATTTACCACCCTCGATTACAATTCCAACCGTTATTCTATTTGTCGAAGACGATTTGTTAATTGCCACCACAATACTGGGGGTTCTAAAGAGAAATGGCAACAACGGGTGGAAAAAAATGAATTTTGGTATAAAACTCGGCAGTGGAGAAACAATACAGACGGAAAGATATATTTCGATCTCCTTTTTGGAGTTTTACAAAGGTGTGGTTTTCTGCGGATACGGAAACCCTGCTTACATGTGGGGCAGCTCTATCTTTGGACCGAGGGTGGGATTGTATAAAACAGAAATATCTAACTTGCGCGATAAATAGTTCAAAGCACTTATTAACTCTAACTATTTTTAGGAGGATATTATGATACCCTCTAGCGCCGTTTCTAAAACAACATTATTATTGTTCGTGTATTGCTTTGTTTCGCACTCAATTTTTTCACAAAATATTTATAAATCAATCCCTCAAAGCGCAATAAATGAGGATCCCAACATTAATCCAAATTGGGATTGGAGAATGGGTGACTATCCAGATAGAATTTATCCAGATGCAGCATATTCAATGTATCACAGATCTGATAATGGACAACATGTGCTCATTTCAATTCAAGCACCATGGACACAATCAAATGCGTGGCCTGGGTTGTTGGACAACAAATATGAAGATGGCTGGAGATTGATTAGTAGGGACTTTGGAACCTCTACGAGACCTGTTTCTGGGGTTGGTGTTACCGGCGTTCCATATTTTGCAATATATAATATTCATAGGTCGCTATTACGATTTTATGTTTTTGTAAGAACAAATAAATCCTGGAATAAGGGATTTGTTGAGTTAACATTTAAAGACCCAAACGATCCCTCAAAAGTTCCCGCTGTTCTTGCGCACTTAAAACCAATTGCACACGCTGTTGACAAATTTGAAATGATGTCGAATAGTGCATCTTCCGTATTTTCTGATGTATTACGAAATAACCACTGGTTGTGGGCAGATTTCCCAATGTCGTTTGATCCGACGATAATTCCTAAAAATGATTTAGATCCACCGTCGCTTTATTTTAGGATTTATGGTCAGGATTTGTCTGATATAGAACTCAAGGGAGTGGCTCAGGGCGCACAAGGAAAAGCAGAGTTTGTAAATAATTACTTAACTGGTGCTTATAATGGTAACGGACCCGCGGGAATAACCGGCCTAAGAATGCCGAATTTAATCATTAATCCTAATCTTCAAAATATTTCATTGTCGGGATTAAATTTAAAACCATTTGGAACACAAACAGATTGGAAGGATTTTGCTAGTTTTCTTATAAAAATGGGTATAAATATTGCGGCTCTAAATGCTGGTGTTGGCTATTCGGATGCGTTTAATGCTTTTTCGATACAACTATCAAATATTTCGAATATGTTACCATTTGATATAAGTGGAGCAAAAATTGAAGGATTGTTTGATTTTCTAATTAGTGGGGGATCGAAACCAAAACCGCAAGCCGAGCCAATACCCGCTCCATCATTTATAGCATTAAATCTTGAGCTTGCTGGTACCATAACATCAACCTTTCCAATTCATGAAATTCGAATATCAATCCCAAATACTAGGGATGAATATTGGAAGCCAGGATTAGGAAGCGCCGTTGGCATTGTTCGAAATGACCCGGTGGGTGTTTTAACATTAGAAAAGACCCCTCGTCTTCAGAAGCGCAGTTTCACTAAATATTTTTTCGATTATAGTGATCCAATACGAGGAGATATTTACAAGGAAATTGACTTTGAAGAGTACACTGTTGCTGACGATGTGCAATTAACACTAAATAATTCTTCGGGATTAAAACTTATAAAATCCGACGTATACTTAACGATAGACTACAGTAGTAACTACCCGCTTCCGCTAATATTCACATGGCAATCGCTAAAGCAACAAGATCATCTAATTGAATTGGAATCTCCCCTCGCCTCAAATAGTGCAAAATTTAGATCCATGCCTGCCCCAATTAAATTTATTAAAGGCAGAACTCTTTCTTTTCCAAAAAGCGGTAGTTCTAACGTACTATTGAAGATTAAATCTGTCTTACAGCGAATTGACGATCCTGGCGCTCAACCCGTCGTAATAATTTCAACTTACAATACGGATATTATTGATTTAGGACTAATGCCTCAATCATACGCCTCTCCAGACCTTCCAACAATACCACCGCAAAACATTAAATGCATCATTCCACAATCTGGCGGTGTGCGCGTAAGTTGGGATAGAAATTTGGAGAAAAACATTATTC